>JAFWRK010000054.1 GCA_017519965.1 Bacilli bacterium | reverse complement strand
TGTCATCATTTATATAATTGATAAATTCTTCTATTGTCATTTTCCAAGAATCATTGTATTCATTACTACTTCCATAATACATATAAACTAAATCAATTAATGATTGATCTAAATTATCACTTAATACTTTTAATGTTCCAAAAGCTTCGTTTGAAGTATATTTTATATTATTTAATGAATTACTCATTAATTTATTAATTGTATTAAGTTTTTCTTTCTTACTAGGATCAAAGCTACTTGAATAATCTTTATTATTCATTACATTGTTTACAATAAAATTAACATAGTTATATAAAGATATTTCCTGTCCATTTTTTATATATTTTGAATTGTATAAACTAAATAGTAAACTTATTTTTTCGCTATCTATCCCAAGTAATGAGCTTAAACTAGAAGCACTATATTTTGTACTATTTAATGTACTAGTCATTACCTCTTTTACTAGATTTAATTCTTTTAGTTGTGATGAACTAATTTTATCTTTTAATAATTCATTATTGGAATTGCTTATTATTAAATTACATAACTCCAATGGAGTTAATTTTGTATCTTTAGTGTTATAGTCATAAACTCCATATATCATTTTAGTTTTTTCTTCACTTGTACCTGTAATACTACTAATTTCGCTATAACTATATAAAGTATTTGTATTGTTTACAACCTTATATGCTAAACCTAATTTATCTGTATTACCTTCAATATATTTTGATATCATTTGATTATTTTGATTGTCATAAATAAAATTAACTAGATTTTTAATTGAAATATTTTTTAAATTGTTGCTTTTATAATCGTAAATACCATATATAAAACTTACTATATTTTTATCTTGAGATAATGTATCACTTAAACTATTAACATCATATTTCGTACTAATATTAGACATTATATATGCAGCTAATTTAAGTGATTTTAAATTACTTTCGCTAAAAGATGATGTTATTTCTTCATTACCAAGCAAAGTATTTACAAAATTTAATGGTGTCATGGTATAACTTCCAGTAACATTACCAGTAATAGCATAATTTAATTTTGCAGCACTTTCATCATCTATTCCAAACATATCATATAAGTTAGTATTAGGAAGTGATTTATCATAATATGTATTTAGATTTATAATATTATTTAATGAACTAATAGTTTCATCTGAAAAATAAGATTTATATTTATCATCATTTGAAATACTAATAGCAGTATTGGCAAACTCATTTAATGTTAATTTCGTATCAGTATTAAAGCCTGTATAGTAGATATATAAAAGATTTAATGTATCATCATCTAAGCTTATTCCAATACTATTTAAACTATTTTTCATATTTGTAATATCGATTTCTTGATTAATAGTATTTTCATCGCTAATTATTTTTAAAAGTGACAATGAATTGATGGTGTATTCATCAAATAAATTTTTATAATTATCGTTATTAGCTAAAGATAAAGTAAATGTAGAAAATTCATTTAACGAAATTTTTGTGTTACTATCTGATGTCGTTCTATAAAATAATAATAATTGTTCTACTAGGTTCTTATCTATTCCAAACATATTAGATAATTCAGGAGCATCCATTTTTTTATTTATGTAATCTGTATTAGTGAATTTTTGTAAAGTTTGTAATTTAGATATTGTATTTGAATCTAGATTTGATGAATACTCCTTATCTTTGGCTACATCATTTAGCATAAAATTGACAAATTCTTTGATTGTTATTTTGGTATCCAAATTTTTACTATTATAATATATTAATATTTTTGAAGCATCTTCCTCATCCATTCCCAATATGTTTGCAATGTCTGAAATAGTTCTCTTTTTATTTATTTCATTAGTTGATGTAAAATTAGTTAATAAATCTAAATTATCTTTAGTTTTAGTATCTATTTGATTATTTAAATTTTCATTACTATAAACATCTGATTTAATAAAGGAAATAAATTCATTTAAAGTCATCTTATTATTGCTTTCTTTATTATAGTAATTATAATAAATAATTTTTGTTAAATATTCATCTATTTTTGTATCCTGACCTAATTCTTCAAATTTGTCATTTAATTCATTATAAGCTAATTTCTCATTTATAGTATTTGAATAACATAAAACTTGATCTATGTTTTCATTCTTTTCAAAATCTTTGCAAAAAGATTTCATTAATTCCTCATATTCATTTGCATACACAATGGCTATTTGATTTGTAGCAGGAAATACCTTCCCTACTTTATCTTGTTCTGAACCAGTATATAAAACATTTATGTTTCCTTTTAATAAAAATGCTGCTATAAAAAGTGCAATTACGGCAAAAGCTTGAATGTATCTTATTTTATATACTTTTGTACCTAATTTTGATAAATTAAACTTAGGTGATTTTTTATATGTTTTTTCAACTAAATTATCGAAGATTAATAAAAGTGCTGGTAAGCAGAAGAATATACTTAATAAGCTAAGTAGAACACCCTTTGCTAATACAAAGCCTAAATCTTTTCCAATTGTAAAACTCATAAACACTAGAGCAAGCAAGCCAACTATTGTAGTTACAGAACTACTTGAGATGGCAGCAAATGAATGATATAAAGCTTCCTTCATTGCATCTATTTTGTTTAAATGATTTGCTTTTTCTTGTTTATATCTATTTGATAGCATTATAGAATAATCCATAGAAAGAGCAAGTTGTAAAATTGCAACAATTGAATTAGTTATTGACGATACACTATCAAACATTATATTTGTACCTTTATTAATAAATACGGCTATTCCAATTGATATTAAATATAACCATGGTTCAACATAAGAATCACTCAATATTGTTAAAATTACCATAGCACATAAAATAGCAAGTATTACAACCCATAATTGTAAAAGTGGCTTATTTTCGTCATATATAGTTCCACTCATCCCAGCTGTATTAAAATTATCTTTAACATAATTATAAACGTTAGTTGATGTTTTAGAATCGGCATAGTCATCAACATTTAATATAAATAATGAATAATCATCTTTATTATATCTATCATTGTTTTCATACTTAACTGAACTAACACCTTCTACATTTTCTAACTTTTTTAAGGTATCATCTTTTTCATTTTCAGATAATCCCTTAAACATCACATTAAGAATAGAAGAATCCTGTTTTGCAAACTCTTTATCCATTATGTCCTTACCTATTTTAGTTTCTGATGTTTCTGGTAAATACTTCATTATATCTTCATTTATATTTACTTTAGTTGATAAATACAAACTAAAACAAGCGACTATTATAAATAAAGTTAAGAAGACATATCTACCATTGACAATTAAATTAGTTATCTTTTTCATTATATTCCTCCCATAATTATCATAAACACACATCGAATAATATTTTATTACTCTAAATATTCAAATACCACAACATTAGAATATATATGATGTTTATCCAACATTTTTAAAAATATATATGTATATTTATCATACATTTTGTTTGTTATTTGACTTTCTGTATTTTAATTCATATAATAAATTATGAAACGAGGTGTTATATTGAAAGAAAAAACTGATTTAAGAATAGTTAAAACAAAAAAGATTCTTTTTAATTCATTACTAAACCTTATGAAAATAAAAAATTTTGAAAAAATAAAAATATCCGATATATGTGAAGAGTCATTAATAAACCGATCTACTTTCTATGCTCACTATGATGATAAATATGACTTATTAATTGACTTATTTGAAGAACGTAAATTATCTTTGTTAAAAGTTCTTGAAGATAATGAAAACAAAGCTTTTTCAAAAGAATATCTTATGGAATTATTAAGTATTTTAATAGATCATATTGAAGAAAACAAAGAAGTCTATAGCGCTATCCTTGCTAATAATAGAAATGGTATATTAATTGATTTTTTAATTGATGCTATAGAAAAAGATGTATCAGAAAGATTAAAAGGCAATAGCGAAATAGAAATCTCAGATTTACCACTTGATATTGTTGTAAAATTTTATGCCGGTGGATTAATCAATATTGGTATTGATTGTATAACACGAACAAATAAATATAGTAAAGAAGAACTGCTATTATATATTGATAAATTAATTCCAGATAAAATATCATAATTAGTATTTCAAATAAAAGTTGGTCTTTTAGAAAAATAAAAGGCCAATTTTTTTGTTGGCCATAATATTTTAATCTTCTATTTTTTTATAATAGTGTATAGACACATTTTTTATTTCTTACTATTTCTTTTTATTCTACTTCTTACTGGAAAAACAATATCAAATCTTGGATTAACTTCTTCAGCTAGTTTTAAAGCTTCAATTCGTTGTCTCTCTTCTTCTTCTCTTCTTAATTCTTCTTGTCTTAATCTATAAGCTTCAGTATCTCTCTCTTTGTTTTCTCTTTGAGCAATATTATAGTAATAATGTATTTTTCCTCTATTTAATTTTTCATAAAATTTTTCTATTTCTACTCTTGATATATTTTGTACTTGT
>JAFWRK010000053.1 GCA_017519965.1 Bacilli bacterium | reverse complement strand
GAAATATGAAAAGGATAAAGTTAAATAAAAGAATATTATTAATAATATTTATATCTATAATAATATTAATATTAGGTATATTATATCCTAGTGTAACTAACAAAATATTAATAAAAGAAAAAGTAAGTAATTATATTGAATCATTAATAAATAATAAAATAACTCTCAAGGAATTAATAATAAGTAACATAAATAATAATGTAATTGAAAATATAATAATGTATATAAGTACAATATTAGTATTATCAATACCCATTAGTATAATTATATATTTAATTAAAGTGTTTTCCCTTGGAGTATCAATATCAAGTATCATATATATCTATAAGATAAAAGGATTATTATATTCATTTATAATAAATATACCAATATTATTAAATATAATAGTTCTAGCAATATCTTTATATTATTCAATAACTTATTTTATTATAAGAATAAGATTTAAAAATAAAGTATCAAAAAAGAAACTATTAAAAGGATATTTAAAAGTATTTTTAATAACGACTATAATCCAAATATTAATATCAATACTAGATAGTTATATAACTATTAATATATTTAAATTATTATAAAAATATGTCAATTTACACTTGAATATGTATATAAAAAATTCTATAATTGTATTAGGAGGGTATTTTATGAAAGAATTAAATGTTGTACTAACTGAACTAGGAATTAGTAAAGTACGATTAGCAAAATATTTAGGTGTATCTAGACAAATGTTATATAACTATTTAGCTATAGATGATTTAAATAATTGGCCTAAAGAAAAATCAGCTAAAATACTTAGTTTACTAAATATAGAATCAATAGAGGCATTAAAAGATATAAAAATTACAGGAGAATATATTATTGAAGTAGAGGGTAGACTAAATGATGGTGTAAAGGACTCTTCTAGTAAAGAGATAATAGCTGACTTAAAAGGATTTAATAAAAAAGAACAAGAGCTATTATCAGATATTATTAATTTATTAAAAGAAAAATTATCTAATGATAAAACTAAAGAAGTATATAATTCATATGTATATTTATATAATTTCTTAAAGAGTATGGAAAATAATGATGAATTAAAATATATCTTAGCATATATGTCTAAATCATTAGGATTTACTGATCCATTAGAATTTGTATTTAATAAAGATAAACAATACATATTTGAAAGTATTTTCTTCAGCGCATTCACTCTATATAATAATGGAGGAGCATCTCGTACTAGATTAGGAGAATCTCATAAGAGATTTGAACAAGATATAGAAAAGAAGAATGAAGAAAAATTAAGTAGAACTCAAGAATTAAATACAGCTAAAGTACAAGCTTTAAGAGAATTAGGATATAGTGCTATAAATGAAGATAATGCTAAAGAAGTATTAGATAAAATAGCAGAAATTCAATCTAGAAAGGTATAAAAATGGATAGAGAAGAATTAATAAGAGAAAAAGCTAAGGAAAGATTAGCACAAATAGATGAAGATGTATTAAAAGAAATGTCTATAGAAGCAGTAAAAGATAAATATAATGATATAAAAGCACAAGTAGAACAAGAAATGAATTCTACTAATGAAATGAATGATATGTTTAAAGATAAAGACAAAGCAACAAAAGAAGACACAGTAAAATCAAAATAATTTGTAATTATTAAAAAAAATAAAAAAGGATATAAGTCCTTTTTTTTATTGCAAAAATCTTATATAATTATAATAGAGGTATTATATGAGAAAAATAAAAAGGAAGCTCAACTTAAATAGTAGAGTGATAGCAGTATTAGCTATCTTTTTAAGCGTGGGTTTCGCATATATATCTAGTGCCATAAATATTGATGGATTATTTACAATATTTCAAAGTACTTATGATGTACATTTTGAAAATTTGCATGTAATAAATGGTAGTGTAGAGGCAGAAACTCCAACATATAATACAGATGATACAGAGGTATCAGTATCAGTAAGATTTAACAATCCAGGAGATTTTTATGAATTTACTATAGATGCTGTTAATGCTGGCGATATAGATGCTATGTTAAATACAGTAACAGATATAGAATTAACTGAAGATCAAGAAAAATATATAGATTATACTGTTACATATGAAGATGGAGAAGAGCTAGCTCAGTATCAAGAATTAAATAGTGGAGACACATGTACTTTTAAAGTTAAAGCAAGTTTTAAAGAAGATATAGAAAAAGAAGATCTGCCAGTTGATGGAGATTCAATAGATATTACATTAGATACAGAATATATAAGAGCTGATGATAATAGAATTAAACGTAGAGCAGAAAATTCTTTATATAATGTATTAAAAAAAGAAGCAAATAGTGGAGACTTAGCTAAAAAATATACAGGGGAACACCAAGACTCTATGGACGAATCTTTATCTACTAAAGATATATATCACTGGTATGTTCCTAATTATACAGATGGAACTACAGTTACAAATAAAAACAATGTAATATTTGCTAACCACTGTTGGCAAATGATAAGAACAACAGATACTGGAGGAGTAAAACTCTTATATAATGGTGAAATAGAAAATAATCAATGTTTGGACACAAGAGAAACGCATATTGGTTACTCAAAAGCAAATAATCAAGCATTGAGTAATACATATTATTATGGAACAAGTTATAATTATGATAAAACAAATAAAAACTTTTCTTTATCAGGAAATGTAATCACAGGAGAAATAATGGTAGGAGAATACACATGCAAAGCAACGACAGCAAATAGTACATGTAAAGAAATATATTATGTAAATAAATTGAATACAGGAACAAACTATAATGTCATACCAATAAACTCAAACTCACATTATTCTCAGTTTGGGGAATTACAATTTAATGAAAAAAAAGATTCACCAGCATATGTAGGATACATGTATAATAAGACATATTCTATACAAAAAAAAACATTAGCATATTCAGAAACTATGTCACAAAGTTTTTCCTTAAATACTAATTATTGGTATGCTGATTCTGTAACATGGAATCCATCAACAGAAAGATATATTTTAAATAATCCTTTTCAAGTATCAAGTACAAGTGAATATTCTAACTTAACAGGAAAATATACATTAAACTCATCATCTCCAACAAAAGATTCTAGCATTACTTATTATATCACTTTAGCAAGTGAAACAGATTCTTATTCAATTACTTTATCTAAAGGTAATACTATCTCAGATATAAACTATACATATACATATGGTGATAGTTATACTGATAATGGTAATGGAACATATACAATAAATAATCCAAGAACAATAAGAAAAATAGAGTGGAATCAAAACTATTCAAATGTAGAAAAATATAATTATTTATGTAAAGAAGCAGTAAATAACACATGTAGTGATTTAATGTATATTATAGGAGTATATAAAACAGGCATGAATTATACAAAAAAATCAGAAACCAATAAATATGCTAATGACGTTATTTTTGATGGTAGTAAATATATACTTGATAATAATACATCAATAAGCTTTTTTGAATTTAATAACAATAATACAGCAAACTTAAATAATGCTCATTATACATGCTTTAATACAAGTGGTGAATGTGAAAGCATTTCTTATATTTATTATCTAGGAGGAACAACGCCATATTACATTACTCTAAATAATGGTAAAATGATTTCGGATGCAATAGATGAAATGTTATATGAGGATGGTGTAAATACAGTAAATTCTATGATAAAAACAGGAATAGATAAATGGTATGAGAAATATTTAATAGATTATTCAGACTATTTAGATGATACGATATTTTGCAATGATAGAAGTCAAATAAATGCCGATACAAATGGTTGGAATCCAAATGATGGAAATATTAATACAAAATTGTATTTTTCAGGATATAATGAACCAGAAGATTTAGAGTGTACAAACATAACAGATAAATTTAGCGTATCCAATAATAAAGCTAAATTAAATTATAAAATTGGATTAATACAATCAGCAGAAATGACAATGTTAAAAGGAGCAAATAATATAAATTATACAAACAATTACTGGCAAAGTGCTCCACACAGTTTTGATGAGGAATCAGCAAGAGAGTTTACTAGATATAATGCAAATGCAGGCTCATTAGCAGATGTAAGTAGTGTCCCAAGAGGTGTTCGACCAGCTATAA
This sequence comes from Bacilli bacterium, assembly GCA_017519965.1. Next base: position 437 of record JAFWRK010000053.1, on the reverse strand, counting down.
CGTTAAAATCTACAAATTTCTATATATCAGGTAATGGCTCAAAAGAAAATCCTTATGTTATATATACCGAATAGAGGAGTGGTAGAACCACTACCATAATATAGGTATTTAATAAAGGATAAATACTAAATACATAATTATTTAAATTAAACTAATAATAATAAAATATTATATTTAAATAAAAGTATTAATTAATAAAATAAATAAAAATAATATAAATATAAAATTACATATAATTAATAAGATAAAACAAGCATATAATAATACTATAATATAGATATATCTTACCACTATAAGGTCTCAGGAGATATAAATATTACTTCCTATAATTGATATTATGTTAACTTCTATATATGAATAAATAATAATATATAAAGCTCCCCTATAATAAATAAGGGAGTTTTTTTAAATATTTAATAATAAATATATTATTCTAT
>JAFWRK010000052.1 GCA_017519965.1 Bacilli bacterium | reverse complement strand
TCTTCTTTTTTTTCTTCTTTTACTTCTTCTTTTAAAAACTTAAAATAATTAGGTAATTTAATACATAAATCAACATCTACTAAACTATCTACGTTTATAGAATCTTCATAAGTTGTAAATAAATTATATAAAGAATCCTCTAAGTTATACTCATCATTAATAACTAAATCTATAGAATTAGCTAACTTATTTCTTTTAATTAATGCTAAGTAGATATCATTATCTTTATCATTATATAATTCCCATATTTTAGAAAAAATCTTATTTATCTTTTCTTTATCATTATCTTCTACTTTTAAATTATTTAAAACTTTATTCAAATTATTTTTACATAAATCATAATCTTTTAAATAATATGCATCTCTATTACTATCTATATATTCATTATTAATAATTAAATTATATAAATATCTCGGAGAATTAATTGACTTAATACAAGCTCTACTAAAGTCTGTATTAAGATCTAAACTATCATCTATAGATAAATTATATTTATATTTAGATAATATTTTCTTTAGTTCATTATACTCTTCATCAATAATCACATCTACTTTAGAAGTCTCTTCAAAGTAGTTATATTCTACCTTATTTAAACCTCTAATATAATATCCATTCTTAATATACTTATCATATACATATTTAAGAATTTCTTCTTTTTTATTTTCAGCAGAATCACTCGGTATTTGTAACTTCTTTAATAATACTTTACAAAGTATTTTAGAAATACCTAATTTAATACTATCTATATCATCAACTCTTTTTAATAGAGTTTCAAAACTATTAATAAAATCAAATAAATAATTAGGGTCTTCAATAATAATTTGATATTTGTATAAAGCTTCATAGAAAAGGAAAAAAATTCTTCCTTGTAAAAAATAATCTTTTTTTAATACTTCTTCTATTCCTTTATCATAATACTTAGGATTATTAACTATTTCTCTTAATAAATTCCTAACTTCATTATGTTCTAAGACTTCATCAAACATCTTAATCACCCCACTATCTATTAGCCATAAATAACATTATATAATAAATAACTCCTATAACTATAAATACTAATAAACCTAACATTAGTAATTTTACAAATATATTATTTTTATCATAATAAGAATCTAAATTAGTCTTTGATTCTTCTATTAGTTTTTCATAGTCTTCTCTATTCTTTTTATTAACATCTACTTCTTCTGTTACAAACATATTTTCTGAATTATTAGAATTGTTCATAGCTTCATTTTGTTTATCATTGTCATTAGGTATTTGTTCATTAAAAAAAGCCATCTAATCACCTCTATTCTATAACTTTAGAATACCATATTTTATAACATTTGACTAGGATTAAAATCTATATCTATCTTTATTTTAGAATCAGATTTATAATGATCTAAAATTTTATTTAAAACAACTTTTAAATTAGAACATTTCTTATATTTAATAATAATTCCAAATCTAAATATATTATTTATTTTAAAAATAGTACAAGTAGTAGGACCCAATATAGAAATATTTACTAAATTGCGCTCCAAACTTCTTTTTATTTTATTAGCTTCATTAGATACATAATTCATATCTTTACCACTTATTCTAATAAAGACTAAATAATAATATGGTGGATATTTAAGTTGTTTTCTAACATTCATCTCATATTTATAAAATGATAAATAATCATGCTGTTCAGTATATTTAATTGCATAATGATCTGGATTAAATGTTTGAATTATTACTTCTCCAGATTTCTCACTTCTACCAGCTCTTCCAGCTACTTGACTAAGTAGTGAAAAAGTATTTTCACTACTTCTAAAATCAGGAATATTAAGACCTGTATCAGCATTAATAACACCTACTAAAGTAACTAATGAAAAATCAAGTCCTTTAGCAACTATCTGAGTACCTAATAAAATATCATATTCATGATTTTTAAAAGCAGTAATCATCTTTTCATGAGCACCTTTTCTAGAAGTAGTATCATAGTCCATTCTAAGTATTCTAGCTTTAACTATTTTATTTAATTCTTCTTCTATTTTTTCAGTACCACAGCCTAAATCATTGATTGATTCTTCTCCACAATTAGGACACTTAGTTAGATTTTTTTCTCCATATCCACAATAGTGACATCTAAGTGTATTAGATGTTTTATGATAAGTTAAAGTTATATCACAATTAGGACATTTTATAGTATTTCCACAATTCTTACAAGTAATAAAATTAGAATATCCTCTTCTATTAAGAAGTAAAATTACTTGTTCATTCATTTCTAATCTTTTATTTATAGCTTCAATTAGTGTATTAGAAAAATGACCAATACTCTTTTTCATTTCTTTATTTAAATCTACTATTGTTACTAAAGGTAATTTTTTACCATTAACTCTATTTAATAATTTTAATAAATGATATACTCCAACTTCTGCTCTAGCCATAGACTCTAACCTTGGAGTAGCACTACCCAATATAACTTTACATTTATGATATTTACTTCTTTCTATAGCAATATCTACAGCATGATATCTAGGATTAGCATCTCCTTGTTTATATGAATCGCTATGTTCCTCATCTACAATAATAATACCGATATTATTAAGTGGAGCAAATATAGCACTTCTAGCTCCAATAACAATAGAAGCTTCTCCTCTAGCTATTCTTCTCCATTCATCATACTTTTCTCCATCAGATAAAGCACTATGTAAAGCAGCTATTCTATCCCCAAATCTCTGTTGAAAACGGCTTACCATCTGAGGAGTTAAACTAATCTCTGGAACTAATACAATACCAGTTTTACCTAATGATAATTGTTCTTCAATTAGTTCCATATATACTTCAGTTTTACCACTACCAGTAACACCATATAAAAGATAGATAGAATCACTACTATTATTAACTTCAGTAACTATTCTTTTTTGATCATTAGTTAATTCATTCTTTTTAGTCTTAATATCTGAATAACTTAATCTATAATGTTCTTTCATAACAGGAACAATTATCTCTTTCTTTAATAAAGTATTTAAACTACTTAAACTAATATTAAGAAGTTCTTCTCGAGATACTAATTCCTTTTCTTTTATTAAATCAATTATTTCTTTTTGTTTATCTCTAAATTTAATATTAGAAATATCTAAATCATTTAATTTATAAAAAGTATCATATTTTAAATAATTTTTTCCATTAATATTAGCTTTTAAAGCTTTAGGTAACATAACTTGATAGCAACTAATTAAAGTAGCTAAATATTCATTAGACATTTTTTTACCTAATTCTAATAATTCTGAATTAATAACTATATCTTTATCTTTTACACAAATAATATCTTTTAATTCCATATTAGAATCATCTTTTATTTCCATAACAAAACCATCTAAAGTTTGTCTACCAAAAGGTACTTCAACACGTACTCCTATTTTTATAGAAGAAACTAAATCAACGGGAACATTATAATCAAATATTTTATCTATATTTTTATTAGATAATTCTACTAAAACACCTACTACCAAATTATCACCTCCTATTACTAAGTTATTATAACACAAAAAAACAGAACAAAAGTCCTGTTTTATTTATTATCCATCAGCCTGTTCACTAAACTCATATACAGTAAATTCATAATCAACAGAATCAATTACTTTATTAAGTATAGTATAATCAATTGTCTCATCTAAACTATCAACAAAAGTAGTATAAGTATCTGATTTAGATCCATCACTAAACATAAATGTAAATGATATACCAGTTACCTTATAAGGACTCTTACCAGATACTTTAAATTTAGCATGTACTAAGTTTTTATTATCTTTATCTTGAACAAGTTCAAAATCATCAATAGTATAACTTTCAAAAGAATGTTTTTCACTAAACTTTGTACTATTATTAACTAATAAACCATTTGAATCAGTAGTTACATTAGAAGTAGCATCTTTATTAGTTTTAAAACTAAAATCCATTACAGGCTCTTCTGTACCATTTTGAGCATTAGGTAAAGGAGTAGAACTACTTTTATTAAGTAATACAAAGCCAATACCAACTAGTATTATTATTAATGCAATTATAATAATTATTAATATTATTTTCTTTTTCTTCATACTCATTACCACCTCATGTATCTAGTAGATGACCATCCACCACCACAATAATCTTTACATTTTCCAGAATAAAACCATGAGTATACCCATATAGGATTACTAGAATCACAATATGCCCAATCATACCACATTCCACCTAATTGCATATATGAATCCGGATGATTAGTTCCTAGATAAGTACTACCAGTACAAGGCCCATTTCTAGAAATTAAACCAGTATCAGAAGTAACATAAACAACTACATTAGTCTTTACAAAGTTAATAACTGTATAATAATTAGCATTACTACTGAAGTTTTTAGAAGTATTAACAGCCCAACTAGCTGAATTAGTATTATTACTTGTACTCCATCCTTTAACTGATAATACATCAGAGTAATTTTGTCCAACTTTATTTTGTCCACCTATATTATTAATTCCTGGTGAAGTAATTGAACAACTAGTAGCTGCATTCCACATATAACATGATCTAGATTGATCACTTAACCATCCAGCTTTATTTCTATAGAAGTTAACTGTTATCTTCTTTCTCCATAAAGCATACAATGTAGCCCCACTATTATTAGTATATTTACCACCAGCTGAATATGAAGCAGTAGTAGTTGATGAAGAAGTTCCCCAACCCATAAATTCATATCCACTTCTAGTTGGCTTAGTAGAACTTAAAGTTAAATCAGTTCCATGTGTTTTAGTTTGATTTCCAGGAGAACCAGTACCACCATTATTATTATAACTAATTGTATAAGTTTTAACAGACCACTGAGCAGTAGCAGTAACAGTACCACCATTTGTAGCAGTTAAATTCTTAACATTAGTACCAGCACCATATAAATTATTACCAATTTTCCATTTAGTAAAATTATAACCAGTTCTACTAAATCCATTATTAGCTAACTTACAATCTTTATCATATGTACAAGTTGTATTTCCAACACTTCCACCAGTAGAACCATTTCCAGCATATTTAATTGTATAAGTATTAGCTTTCCAAATAGCTTTAGCAGTTAATGTTGCTCCATTTGTACTAGATAAGTTTTTAACCTTAGATCCAGCTGAATATGTAGTAGAATTAATTGTCCAACCACCAAATGTATAACCAGTTTTACTAAATCCATTATTAGCTAAAGTACAATCACTTCCATATGTACATGTTGTATTACCAACACTACCACTTGTAGCACCATTTCCATCATATTTAATTGTATATTTATTGATTGCCCATTGAGCATAAGCAGTTACTGTTGCATTATTTGTAGTTGTTAAATTCTTAACATTAGTACCAGCACCATATAAATTATTACCAATTTTCCATTTAGTAAAATTATAACCAGTTCTACTAAATCCATTATTAGCTAACTTACAATCTTTATCATATGTA
>JAFWRK010000051.1 GCA_017519965.1 Bacilli bacterium | reverse complement strand
TGCTTGAACATATGAAGCCTCTATATCTATATCATAACTTAACCCATCATTAGGCATTTCATCTAACTGTGTTTTTGTGATGTCTCTTGAAAATCCTATTCTTATTTTATATCTTTCTTTTGTTGGAGTATTACCACTTTTCTTTGAAAGTAAATGTTTATTTCCTGGTTCTTCTCCATCAGAATATTTTACACTATAAAGTATATATGAAGGTAATGTTGCCGATACTCCATTACTCGTAATATTTGTAGTAACACCAGTTAACATCGCGTCAATTGTTCCATTATTTACTGCATCTACTTCAAATTCATAATAATCTCCTGGTTCAGCTAAAGTCACTCCAAAACTTATTACTGTATTAAGGTGAGTTTCATCTTCATTACTTATTGTTGGAGATGTTGTAGGAACAATACCATTTTCATTACCAACATTAGCCCAATACACACTCCATGTATTCTTACTAATACCAGTAGTACCAACAACATTTAATTGTGTACTAAGAGCAGCAAATCCTATTGATACTGTTAATAATAATATAAATAGTATGAATACTCTATTCCTTCTTTTCCTATTTTTCATACACTCACCTACTATAATAATATTATAATAAAATAGCAATTTAATCAATAAAAAACCTAATTGAGAAAACTCAACTAGGTTTTTAATCTAATCATATTTCTTTTTAAAAAATCTAAATAAATAATAAAATCCTGTATATATCAACCATATTAGTAATAAGAAATTACTTATTTGTACTATAGATAATATAGTATCATTTTGATATAACAAAGTAGTATCAACTAAATCTATTCCATAATAAGCACCTAGTGCTATAAAAGACATAAATAAGTAATATAGAATTGAGAAAAATAAATAATTAGATATCTTCTTAAATTTAGATAATTTTTTACTAAATAAAGTATAAATCATAATTATAGTAATCAAAACTATAGTTGAGAAAAAAGCAACTGTAGTTGGAAAACAAATATATCTAATTATACCTTTAAATAAAGTTTTAAAACATAGAATAACATATTCATTATAAGCTATCATAGTACCTATAAGTAAACTTAAGTATAAGCCTATGGCAGTATATGTAACTATCTTTTTTCTTCTTTTCATATTAATAATTAATATTACAAATAATAGAATACTAAATATTAATAACTCTATAGATAAAAAAGATGAAAAAATATATTTAATTAAAGTAATAAATTTTTCAAATGCCGTTAAATTCACTAGTATCACCTACTATACTTGTTCAAGAATATATATTGTTTGTGATTGATCGTTATCTTTAGTACATGTTATTAAAGTCATAGTAGTTCTATCATAATTTCTTTTAATTGTTACTTGTCCAGTTTTAGGTACATTATAAATATTAACTATTTTATATGTATACTTAACACCTTTATAAGTAACATAAGCATTATCACCGATATTTAATCTAAATAAGTATGCAAAAAATGAAATATATGCATCTCCAGAATGTGCCATAAGAATTAGATTTCCATTTGGAACATCTGGCATAGTAGAACCATTTACTAAAGTAACATTATATTGGATATTATTATATCTATTATCTAGCCCGTAGAAACCTCTTTTTAAACTTATTCTAGGTATTTCTAAAACACCTAAGTAATTATCATAATTAACTTGTTGTTGAACAGGTTCAACATATTCTTGTATTTCTGAGTATTCCTCATTAGAAATATTCTCAGCTACAGGAACATCATCAATTGATTGAGAAGTAACAGTATCTGTTACTATATCTAGTTTTAAGTCAGAATAAACTTCTTCTCTTAAAGCAATAAAAGTATTATAACCAATTAAACATATCCCCATAAATACAAGTAAAGAGCCAAAAAGTAGTATCTGGCTCTTTTTAATATTTATCATTCTACTCTTCTGCTTTTTTTGGTTTAATGTTTGCATAGATAATTCCAACACCAGCTAATAATATAATTAATCCAATAAAGTAAATAGATTGAGCAGTTGTAATAGAAGTATCAGGAACATCTGGAGTATAATCAAATGTAAAATCAATTCCCTTATTAATATGTTTAGTTACTTTACCAGCAAATGCTACTTTTTGTTTATCACCAGAAACATATCTATAAGCAACATCTCCTTCGAAAGCACCTGTAACACTTAAACTAACATTTTTAGTTTTTTCAGTAATTTTATTAATTGGAACTCTTAATACAAATTGTGTACCAGTAACAAGGTTATCTAAAGCTTCACCTTTCATCTCTTCACCATTTGTATTTAGAATCATAGATCCTTCAGGTAAATTAGTAGTATCAATCTTAAATCCTAAGAATTTACCACCTGTACCATTAACAGTAATTACATCAGTTTGATAATACTTATTATCACTTGTAGCAGATATAGTATCTGTCTTCTTAGAAATAGTTAATGAGAATGCATCCCAAGATTCAGCACCATTATGAATTTTTTCTGCTTTAGTTATTAATGCCATAATTGTAGCACCATTATCTGCTAACTTATCATTCTTTACTTTACATGTATTATAAATTGCATCTGTAGTTGTAAAGAATGGAACTATACTAGAACCAGTATGTAATGAAGTTTCTGTTTTAAAAGCAGCAACTGTAGCATCATTTAAAGTTCTTTCATATGATTTTTCTGCTTTAACTTCATATTGATATGCCCAAATAGCAGTTTGAACTATCCATCCTTTTGCTTTTTCTGGAACTGCAGTACCATTAGCATCAACAATAGTAGTATCAGATCCTAATAAATGATTGAATAAATATAGCAATCCTTTATCACTTATTTCAATATCCTTTTGATATGTTAAGCCTTCTTCAATATCAACATCACTTTCAATACAGTAAATATAACTACCATCTGTAGTTCTATGCAAGTTAATTGGTAATAAAGCACTACTACCAGCAACTTGATAATCTCCAGTACCTTCTTCAGCAGTAACTATAGTAGCTGGAAATGTTGTTTGAGCTTCTTCTGGAATGGCAAATGAGATTTTACCAAAACCATATGCAGCAATTGATACTATTGCTACAAAAGCTAAAATGAATGACATCATAATAGATGTACTAGATTGAAAATTTCTTTTTTTATTCTTATTATTTTGTTCCATATAAATTTTCTCCATTTTAATCCCTACCTTTATAAAGTTATTATAACATATTTTTAAAAAATTAAAACTATTTTTTAACCTATCTCAAATATTGATTCAACTTTTGGCATTTCAAAGTCTTTATGATAATAAATAGTAGCTAAAACTTCTCCCTTTTTTACTTCATCACCAACTAGTTTTTTTAGTTTAATACCAACCTCAAAATCAATCTTATCTTCTTTAGAAACTCTACCAGCTCCTAAAGCAACAGATAATTTACCTAATTCTAAAGCATTAATTGAATCAACAAATCCATCTTTAGGAGATTTAATATATTTTACTTTTTCACTAACAGTACATTTCTTTAAATCACCTTTTTGATATTTTACTAACTCTAAAAACTTTTGATAAGCTCTTCCTTTATTTAATGCTTCGAACACCTCTTTAGCAGCTGCTGCTTTATCAATACCTTTACTTAAACTAACCATAGAAGAAGCTAAACTAATACATAAATCATATAAATTACTATCTATTTCTTTTCCTTTTAAAATATCAATAGCTTCTAATACTTCTAAAGAATTACCTATAGAATATCCTAAAGGAGTATTCATATCACTAATAATTGTTACTACTTCCTTCTGATAAATCTTACCTATCTCTCTCATCAATCTACTAAGTTCCTTAGCATCTTTTTTAGTATTAAGTAGAGCACCATTTCCAACTTTAATATCAATTAATATCTTATCAGCTCCACCAGCTATTTTTTTACTCATAATAGAAGAAGCAATTAAAGGAATAGAAGATACTGTACCAGTAACATCTCTTAATGCATAAATAGCTTTATCCATTGGAGTTAGATTTGCAGTTTGACTAGTAATTACAACTCCGATATCTTTTACTTGTTTAATTATTTGTTCATCAGTAAGATTAGTTTTAAATCCGCCTATACTTTCTAATTTATCTATTGTTCCACCAGTATAGCCTAATCCTCTTCCACTCATCTTAACTACAGGTACTCCACAAGCTGCAACTATTGGAGCAATTACCAAAGTAGTTTTATCTCCAATACCACCAGTAGAATGTTTATCAACCATATTATCAATAATTCCACTAAAATCTAGTACATCACCACTATCTATGAATACCTTAGTAAGAGCAAATACTTCCTCATCAGTCATACCATTTATACATATAGCCATTAGTAAAGCACTCATTTGATAGTCCTTAATATCTCCATCTAAATATGCATTAAAGAATTTATCAATTTCACTATAACTTAATTCCTTACCTAATCTCTTTTTGTTAATAATATCTACTATCATTTAAAGTACCTCCTATAAACATTTGTATCATATTTTTCAAATTTAAATTTTTCATACAAATGAAATGCACAACCTCTTTTATTAGAACAAGTTAATTTGGCATAAGTTATATTATCTTCTAATGCTTTTTCACAAACAAATTCAAGCATCTTACTACCTACACCAATACCTTGATGATCAATATCAGTACAGACATAATCTATTAAGTAATAATCTTGATTACGAACTATATTTTTATTTTTAGTAATAACAATATATCCAACAACTTCGTTATCAAGTAAACAAACATATTCAAAAGTATTTGAAAAAGTAACTCCTTTTTCTTTATTATGATCAAAATTATCATATACTATTTTATTTACTCTATCATAGTCAGTATCATCATTATAAAGTCTAATACTTAATTCATTCATAAACCATCACCCTATAATAAATAATATCATAAAAAGACTAATAAAAAAAGAGACTAAGTCTCTTAAAAATTATTAATTATTTCTTCTTTTAATACTTCTACTATCTTATCTTGAGGTACTTTCTTAACTACTTTTCCATGTTTAAATAATAATCCTTCTTTTACTCCACCAGCAATACCAATATCTGCTTCTCTTGCTTCTCCAGGTCCATTAACTGCACACCCCATTACTGCAACAGTTATATTTTTATTAATAGTTTGTAAAAAATCTTCCACTTCCTTTGCTATAGGTATTAAATCAATTTGTGTTCTTCCGCAAGTAGGACAAGCTACTAATTTAGGCAGCTTAATTAAATTACAACATTTTAAGATTTCTTTACAAACTTTAATTTCTTCTACTGGATCATCAGATAAAGAAACTCTAATAGTATCTCCAATACCTTTTCTAAGTAAATATCCAATACCAATACTAGATTTAACAGTACCACTAAAAGCAGTACCCGCTTCTGTAATACCAATATGTAAAGGATAAGGAAAAGCACGACTTGCTTTTTCATAAGCAGAAATGCATAAGTCTAAATCTGATGCTTTTAAAGATAAACAAATATCATAAAAACCTAAATCCTCTAATATTATAATATGTCTTCTAGCACTTTCTACCATAGCATCTGCTGTGGGTTTACCATATTGTTCCAATAAATCCTTTTCTAATGAACCAGCATTAACTCCAATTCTAATTGGAATATTTTTTTCCTTACAAGCTTCTACTACAGCTTTAACTTTATCAATACTACCTATATTACCTGGATTAATTCTTATTTTATCCACACCATTTTTAATTGCTTCTAATGCAATTTTATAATCAAAATGTATATCAGCAACTATTGGAATATGTATTCTATTCTTAATATCTTTAATAGCTTTAGCATCATCTATAGTAGGACAAGCAACTCTTACTATTTCACAGCCAACAGCCTCTAACTCTAATATCTGCTTCACAGTACTCTCTACATCTACTGTTTTAGTATTAGTCATTGATTGAATAACTACTTTATTTTGTCCACCAATTAATACATTCCCAACTTTAATTTGTCTAGTCTTATTTCTCTTCATACTACCTCCAATTAAAATGTGAAAGGTTCATATTTTCTATCAGAACCATTATTTCTATCCATCATATAGTAAAATTCACTATTCATTTTTCTATAAATATCTATACTCTCAGTCTTATCATAAATATATGAGGCAAAATCATATGCACTTAAAATATTAAGATCAGAATCAGTAACTAAATGAACTTTAGATTTATCAACATCTTCACTTAGTCTAATATCATATGCAGCACCAAAACCACCAACATGAGCTCTCTCTAATTGTTCTTCATCTAAATCAACTTTAAAATACACTTCATCTTTTAACTTGTTACTAATAGCAGTACAAGCATTTTCTAATCCTACAGTAGAATTAGAATTAAAATTTACTCCATCAAAATATTTTCTAAACTCTTCTGGAACTTTATTACATTTTAATTCACTAAATACAAAAATAAATGAATTAAGTATTCCAAGTATTCCTTTAGCTCCTTTAGAAACAGAAACATTAGATTCATGATTCTTTATTTTAGAGGCAGCCCCTTTAGATAAAAGAAGCCCATTCCTAATAATTCCATTTACGTTATCTTTATTAGTAAAATGAAAATAATCATTTTTTAAATCACATTTTTCTTTATCTATATACATAATAACTCCTTAGTCTTTATTTAATTCTAACATAAAAGAAGCAGATTAACTATCTGCTTCTTCTTTTTTACTAGATAAAAATGTAACTTTCTCAGCAATTATTTCTAATTTAGTTATCTTTTTACCATCTTGTTCTTCTACCTTTGACTGAATTCTTCCTTTAATGCCAACTATATCCCCTTTTTTACAATATTCAGAAGTATTTATAGCAATATTCTCAAAAGCAATACAATCTATAAAATCTGTATCGTAAGTACCTTCCATGTTTTTAAAGCTTCTTGGAACAGCTAATGAGATAGTGGCAACTTTAGATCCCTTACCTTTTTCAGATTTATAAACACTAATATCTCTTGTGAGACGTCCTACAAGTACAATCTGATTTAACATATAACACCTCCTCTCGAAGATGTATATTATTAAACATTTAATATAATGTAAAATGAGGAAAAATAATAATCTAAGTAAATTTTAAAACAAAAAAAGAATAAACTATTTATAAATTTATTCTTTTAAAAAAGTATTATTTATTAAAAAACTACTTTACTAGTTTTTTAGTTTTTTCTTTATCTAAGTCAGCATATTGCTCATCAAAGAATTTATTCATCATCTTTTTATTTTCTAAATCTTTATAATGAGTTTTTAATCCTTTAATAATATTTCTTCTTTTAGCAATATTTTCTCTATCTTTAAAATACTTATCAGATTTTAATACTAAGTCTTCTAATGTCTTTAAAGATATTTCATCACCAAATTCTTCAGGTAATTGTTCTTGTATTAACCAACAAGGACCGGATTCTAAGAATCCACCATCACTTACTAATTCCATTTGAGTTCCATATGCTTCTCCATTACTCCTGTAATTAGCATAATTAGTTCTCTTAAAAACTGGATATGATTCCTTTCTATTAAAAACATTATAATAATTATTATTACCTTCTACATTGCTTTTAGTAACTATTAAATAAGATAAATTATCACTAAGTACTAAAGCTCCTTTTTTTCCATGGCTCTTATCATAAAATCTTAAACCAACTATATATAAATCTTCTCTTTTAAACTTATTTTCCATAACCTTCTAATTCCCCCAACATTTTTACTACAGCTTTATATGGTAATAAAGCACAATTCTTTCTATTAGGTTGTTTACTAATTTCGTCATAAACGTTTAACTCACCTAACATATCACTATCATATTTTTCATCATCTAACATATTCTTATAATTATTAAGAATATCTTTAGCACTATCAATATCCTTACCTATTAAAGTTTTAATCATAATAGAAGCTGCTGAAGTACTAATAGCACATGCTTCACCATCAAATCTTATATCACTAATAACTCCATTCTCTATTTTCATCATAAAATCTAAATTATCAATACAACTTTCACTATTAGTATTAGTTTTTAAATAACTATTATCATCAACTAAACCTCTATTAGTTGGCTCTTGATAATTATCTAGTATTATTTCTCTTCTTAATTCACTATCCATATTTCACCTATATTACAACTTTAAATATATCTTTACTATTATTTAAAACATCTACTAATTTATCAATATCTTCATAATTATTATAAAAATACATACTACAACGTACAGTATTTTTAATACCAATTTCATCTTTTAACATCTTAGCACAATGATTACCAGCTCTAACATAAATATTATAATGATTCAAATAAATTGATGAATCCTGAGCAAAAACACCATCTATATTAAAAGCAAGAATACCACTATTAGAATTCTTATTATAAATAATAATATTATCAATTTTTTCTAATTTGGAAATTAAATATTTCTTTAAATTCATTTCGTATTCATGAATCTTTTCCATACCAATTGACTTTAAGTAAAGAATTGCTTCTCTTAAACCTATTACTTCAGCAATAGGAGGAGTACCAGCTTCAAACTTAATAGGAGCATCTTTTAATTCATAAGAATTATCAGCTTCAAAGAAATTATTCATTCCTCCACCATAACATAGTGGATTCATCTTTTCTAATAACTCTTTTTTCCCTATTAATACACCTACTCCAGTAGGTCCACACATTTTATGACCAGAAAAACTTAAGAAATCAATATTGCTATCATTAAAGTCAACTTTCATATGTGGAACGCTTTGAGCACCATCTACACAAAAATAAATATTATTATCCTTACATATCTTACCGATAGACCTTATATCTCTTACATCACCAATTACATTAGTAACATGAGCAATTGATATTACTTTAGTCTTTTCAGTAATACTGTTTTTAACACTATCTAAAGTCAATTCATAAGATTCATTTAAATCCATGTACTTAATAACTATACCTATTTCTTCACTTAATTTAATCCATGGAACAACATTAGAAGCATGCTCACTACGTGTAAGTAATACTTCATCACCTTTTTTTAAATTATTCTTCATAAAACCAAAAACAACTTGATTTATAGACATAGTAGTTCCACTAGTAAAAATAACTTCATTAGGACTACAATTAATAAATTCAGCTACTACATTTCTAGTATCATCATATAACTTATTAGTAATAACAGCCGCATTATAATCCCCTCTATGTATATTAGAAGTATGTTCACTCATATATTTAACAACACTATCTATCACACATTTAGGCTTTAAAGTAGTAGCTCCATTATCAAAATAAACTATATCTTGATTTAACATAGGAAAATCTTCTCTATTCATAAAAAGCCTCCTCTTTTAATTCTATTTATATTATATTCTTATATGCCTCTTTCTAAAACACATATATTTTAACATATTCTATAAAGAAATTCAAAAAAAAAGACATTTTTGTCTTTTTTAATCATTATTTGTTCTATATCTACTTTGACCTAATATATTTTGAGCATCAGCCATAGCTCTAACTAAATCATTATTAGATGTAGGAGAGAATGCAGCTAATTTTTGTTCTAATACTTGTTTATCAGTCTCTAATCTAGCAATTCTAGCATTTAAACTAGATATTTCTCTAGCTTGTGATTTAGATAATTCAACAAGTTTTTTACGAGAAGCATCACATTTAGCTAATCTCATCTCATAATCATCTATCATACCTTGTAGATTTCTATTTAATTCTACTAAATTTGAAATAGTTATAGTAACATCATCAAAGAATGATTTCTGAGGTAAATTAGTAGATGCAGAATTAGAATAATCATAACTTTCTAATAAATTATTATATCCATTATCATAATCATAATCATATGAATCTTCTACATAAACCTTTTCATCTTTAATTGGTTCCTCTTCTTGTTTTACAGATTCTTCAATTTTTTCTTCTGGAGTATCTATATCTATCTTAATTTCCTCTTTTTCTTCCTTAACCTTTTCAACAGGAATAACAGCTTCCTCTTCTTTTTCAGGAACTGACTCAACTGAAACATTAGCTTCAGGTACTTCTTCTTTTACTTCTTCTGCTGGAACTTCTTCAACAGGTGCTTCCTCTACTGGAGTTTCTTTAGCTTGAACTTCAGTTTCTACTGGAGATTCTTCTACAGGAATATTAACTTCCTCAGTATAAACACTTTCATCTAATTTAGTAGCTTCATTATTTTCTACAGGTTGATTTTCATCACTAAGAGCTTTTTCAATAGAATCTTGAGTAACAGAAGTAGTTTCTACATTTAATGTAGGTGCATTTTCCTCAACCTTTTCTTCATTAACAGGATATAAAGGATATTCAACAACTTCTGAATTTTCTATATTCTTACTAAAATATATTTTTTCATCATTAACACTAATAAAACTATAATATTCATTATTAATTAAATTTTTACCATCTATATCACAAATAGTTGCTTCAGAGAATTGATCATTAAATACAAATCTTCCATCAACACCCATCAACTTATTCATATTATCTTTAATAGCAGCTGGTGTTGTAACTAATTTAGTTGCATATGCAGGATCTTCACGTTGTCTTAAGCTTTCCAATACATTAGGGCTTTCAGGATTAGCTTTTTCAACAAGTAAAATATCACCAGATATAGACTTAACAGTTTTATTATTACAAGGAATTACTTCATTACCTTCACTATCTATTACACCAATATGAGAAGCAACAGCTAAAGGATCTACTGATTCCAATAAAGTTGTACTAACAATAATATTACCATTAGGCAATTTAGTATCATCTAAAAAATAATATTGATTTCCATTATCAGTAACACCATAAGTACATATAATATCACTTCTATCCTTGTATTTTACTAAGCCCCTTTGTATTTGCATAGCCATAATAAACACACCACCTATTTTATTCTTTTTATCTTCTTTTATATTAGCACAAAACTAAAATCAACACAACTATCTTTTTAAAAATAATAAATGAAAATTGCATAAAAAGTATTATTTTTATATAATTAAATTGGTGATTATATGAAAGAACAAGACAAACTAACACTACAAATGATATTATTATTCTTTGTAATATTTGTATTTTTTGGAGTAATAATAGTTAATGAAAAAATATCTCCACTAAAAATACCTAAAGTAACTGAAAAATTAGAAACATATCTAAATGAAAACTATAAAGATATTATTAATGATATTAATATTGGAACTACAGAGTATAAAAATATGAAATATGAATTAAAAATATCAAATAAAAAGAATTCAAATTTATATTTTTATTTATATTATGAAGATAAAAAAATAACAGATACATATAAAAAAGATTATGTAGAAGGAAAAACTATTATAAATTATCAAGAAAAACAAATTAAGAAAAATATAAAAAATAAAACAGGGTCAAATTTTGAAATAAAAATCTTAAAAACATTAGATAAATATACAGATAATATTAAAGAAAAAATAATAAATTCAGAAGATCCGGAAACAATAAAAATATATAACTTAAAAGCAAACATAACTTTAGATGAATTTAAAGAATCTAATATAGAAAAAACATTAAAACATTTCGACAATAATTTAAAAGATAAAAACATAACTCCAAAGAATTATACTTTTAACATACAAGATCCTGAGGATGAAACTAAAGTCCTTTCACTAACAATAGACAGTAAAACAATAGAAAGTAATGATTTTAATGCTATAATAAATGCTATAATAAATAAAAAGAAAAGCAATTTAATAGATATATATGAAGTAACATATGAATATCTAAATTAGGAGGAAATATGAAAGATTGTATATTTTGTAAAATAATTAATAATGAATTACCAAGTAAAACTTTATATGAAGATGAAACAATTAAAGTAATAATGAATATTAATCCAAATACTAATGGTCATTTATTAGTATTACCAAAAAAGCATGTAGTAAATCTAATGGATACTGATAATGAAACTATTAATCACATGTTAAACATTGTAAGAGAAAAACTATATCCAATGTTAAAAGAAAAAATCAAATGTGAAGGATTAACATTAGCTCAAAATAATGAATTAGGTCAAGAAATAAAACATTATCACTTACATCTAATTCCAAGATATCAAAATGATAATGCAGACTTCAATTACAATAAAGACATTTTAAAAGATATTGAAGAAATATATAATGAATTAACAAAATAAAATACAAAGAATAATCTTTGTATTTTTTTATTAAAAAGTATTATTGTTAAAAGAACCACCTAAAATTATTGCAAGTAAAATGTATAAAATTACAATTACTAAAAAGCCATTACCTCTACCCTTTGAAACATTATTATCTCCACAATTATTCATTATTTCACCTCCTTAAATATAAGCACCTAAGATAATTATTAAAAGAATAAATAATACTAATAGAATAGCAGCTGCAGAAGATGTTCCAGTTGTATTATTATTACACATAAATACTCCTCCTTTTTATTAGCTTTCATTTTATTGTATGGAAAAAGCCAAAAATTGTGATTATATCTATAATTTATTGCACTAAAAATTATTTTTTGCTATTATATTTTACAGGAGGTCAGTATGAAAAATAAAAAATTAATAATAGGAATAGGTTCTTTTTTAGTTATAGCTTCTTTATTAACAACAGGATGTGGAAAAGAAGTTAAGATTAGTAAAAAAGCAGTTGTAGGATTTGAGGATGGAGAAATAACAGCAAATGATTATTATAAAGAAATAAAAACAACAAATATATCTAAATTAGTTGATATGATAGATTTAAAATTATTTAAAGATAAATATCCATCAACAGATAAGGAAGATAAAGATGTAAAAGATCAAATAGATCAAATTAAGAGTTATTACTCAGATGAATCAACTTTTAATCAAGTAATTGCTCAATACTTTGGAGCAAAAGATGAAAAAGAATTAGAGGAAATACTAAGATTAGAATATAAAAGAGAACAAGCTGTAAATGATTATGTAGAAAAGAATCTAAAAGATGATGAAATTAAAAAATACTATGATGAAAACTATTATGGAGATATGAGTGCAAAACACATATTAATAGCAGTTAATAGTAGCGATGATGCAACAGATGAAGAAAAAGCAGAAGCAGAAGAAAAAGCATTAGAAAAAGCTAAAAAAGTAATTAAAAAATTAAATGATGGAGAAGACTTTGATAAGTTAGCAAAGAAATACTCTGATGATAAAGCTACAGCATCTAAAGGTGGAGACTTAGGAAGTTTTGCCTATGATGACATGGTAGCAGAATTCTCTAAAGCATGTGCAGAATTAAAAGTAGATGAATATACTAAAGAACCTGTAAAATCATCTTATGGATATCATATAATATTAAAAACTAAACAAGAAAAGAAAAAAGCTTTAAAGAAAGTTAAAACAGAAATTAAAGAAAAAATAAGAGAACAAAAACTAAACGATGACAAAACATTATATTACAATTCATTAATTGAAATAAGAGAAGAAAATGGTGTAACATGGAATGATAATACAGTTAAAAAAGCTTATAACGAATTAATGGATAATTTAATTAAACAAGCATCATCAAATACAAATCAACAATAAAAAAACAAGTTAATTACTAACTTGTTTTCTTTTTGTATAAAACTAGTCCGTTTGAAGAAACAACAGTCTCTACCATATCGTGAGAGTTTAAATAATTATCAAGTTTTCCACCGATATTAGTTAGATAATAATCAAAATTGAATCTATTTAGTTGAGACTTAAAATCTAAATCTAAATCATCAATTTTTAAATAATCTTCAAATAAGTCATTTTGTGAATATAGATCAGCTCTACCATCTATAAAAACAGGTATATCATAATATATTAATTCTCCACCAACATTGTAGATATTATATAATCTTTCTGACTTAACTTCTTTAATCTTATTAATAATAGTTGAATCCGTATATATATAATTTGTATTAATTTCTTTATAAACTTTTTTAATATTAATAATAAAGAAACCAATAAACATTATATTAGCAAACATAACTGCATACTTAAAATAATGAAACTCAAACTCTTCAACATAATCAAACACAAAGAAAGATGATATTAAGTATAAATATGCCCAAAATCTAATAGACTTAAGTCCTAAAAATACTCCAACTCCAAACATTACTAAATCAATAAGCTTAATCTTTTTCTTACTACATAAAAGAATAAAGAATATTATAGTAGCAATAACAAAAAATAATGAATGAGTTAAATCATTAATATCAGTAATTCTCCACTCTAATATATTATCAAGCATAGTTTTGTCCATCATATTAGTATAAGGATATATAGTCATTTTAAATCCATGAATATTTATAGCAGTACAAAATATACTAACTAAACCAACTAATAATAAAGTTAATAATTGTTTCTTAGTAAAACTTTTAGCAATAAATTTAGGAAATCTAAAGCTAAATAAACCAGCAAACAATGCAATAAAGCACATTAAATATCCTAAATTACTAGAACCGCCATGCAAATTAGACCAAAGAATAGTCAATAAAGGTAAAAAATAGATTTTTTTGGAATTCTCATTATTAATCAAATCGTAAATAGAATACATAGTTAATGTGAATAAAATGTAACTAACTAAGTGAGGTCTTACCTGTATATAACATATCATTACAGAGCAACATACTACCCATAATAAACTCATAAATAACCTATTCTTCACTTTTTCTTTATTATAAGTATATATTATAAATAGTATTGTCATTACACATACAAATACATAAAATATTAAACTAAAATTACCCATTAGTTTTTTTAGTGCATATATTATTACTTCAAATAACCATTCATGGCTCATCCAATATGCACCTTTTAAAGACCATGAGAATACATCTTTAACAATTGGACCATGATTAAACATATATTCTCCTGCTTTAACATGCCACATGTAATCAGATTCTTTATTAATAAATGTTGTTAAAAATAAAGAAAAAGATGTAAATAAACTAAAAAACAAAAACTTATAATTGTTAAATATCTTCTTCATAAACTAAACCTTTCATATACATTTTTTCTTTAATCTTTCTCTCTAGCTCAACACCATTATATTTTTTAGATAATTTTCTATATAACTTTCCATATTCTTTTTTTGCTATATCTTTATCATTAGAAAAATCAAACTTATTTATTTCTTTATCAATTAATTCCATATCATATCCATAATTTAATAAATCATTAGTTATCTTTTTCTTTAAAACAAATCCACCTCTAGTATGGTTACTTTTATAAAATCTATTTATTAATTTTTCAATCTTTTCTAACTGAATATCAGTAGTAAAACTTTCTAATTCATTATAAATAATTTTTTCATCTACTCTATGATCTAATAACTCTTTTCTTATCTTATTAGGTCCATTATTAGTTGTAACAATTTGATTATTAATAAAAGATTTTGTAAAGATCAAATCATTTAAATATCCTTGCTCTAATAACTTATCAATAACCGATTCAATAATATCTATTGGATATTCTTTCTTTTTTAAAAACATTCTAATATCATATACACTTTTAATTCTAGAATTAATACTTTTTATCGCAACATAATATATTTCATAAAACATATTATCATTGCTTATTTTTTCTATCTCTAAGGGATCTATTTCTTTAGTAATTAATAGATTATATTTTAATATAACTTCTTCATATAATACTATATCCATAGTATCTAGAGTGACTTTATATTTTCCTCCAGTTAATTTTTTATATTTAAGCACTTTCATAAACATCACCTAGAATTAGTATACCATAAAAAAAGGAAGCATAACTTCCTATTTATTAACCTTGATAAGTCCCTCTGCTACTTCCTCAAGAGCTCTTCCGATATTTTTAGTACTTTTATATTCTGTTTCAGCTAATTGAAAATGTTTATCTTTTGACATTTGTTTACTTCTTCTTGCCGCAATATGAACTAATTCATATTTAGAGTCCACAATATTAAGAAGCTTGTCAATAGAAGGATAAATCACTATATCACACTCCCTATTATTAGAATAAACTACTTATTGTAAATTATCAACAAATCAAAAAAATTAGACAAAATATTTACAGTGTAAATTTATTCTTCAATACATGCATTCATCAAAGTAATTATACTTAAAAAATCATTATCACTTGCTGCTTCAACAAATGTTATATTTCTACTTTCATAATCAATGCTTCTAACATGTTCACATAAAACAGAGCCAGAAATCTTTTTAGTGTCTTCTAATAAGTAATGAGTAGGAAAACTTTTAGTATTTGAAGTAATAGGACAAACTATAGCCATCTTAGTAAATTGATTAAATGTGTTATTGCTTATTACAATAGCAGGTCTAATACCATACTGTTCATGACCTTTAGTAGGATTTAAATCCAAATAAATAATATCACCTTGTTTAGGAACATATTTTTTTACCATATTTCTTTTCCAACCTTATCATCCCAATCATAATCCTTAGCTAAATTTGGTCCATCGTAATTTTTAATTAAAGTTTCTAAAGATACCTTTTTTTTACTAGATTTAGAAATAATAATTTTATTATCTTCTTGTATTAAATCTACAATATCATTAGTTTTTAAATTTAATGCTTTTAATAAACTTTTAGGTATCCTAATTCCATCAGAATTACCCCATCTTTGTAGTCTAGCTTCCATTAAACCACCACCTATATATAGTATATACAAAGTATATACATAATGTCAATAAAAAAGAAAGATTAAAATAATCTTTCTATCTATAGTTGCAACAAGATCCACATTGAACATTACTTACTGTATTTTCTTCACTACAAGTATATCTAGGTTGATAAAAATGTCTATAAATATGATGATTAATTATACGAGTATGAACAGGACAAACATGTGGAACATCATGATATATAGTACGATGTACACATTTTTCTTGTGTACCCTCATTAATTGGATTACACATACTCATACCATTCATACTAGGCATATTATTCATACTATTCATATTAGTATCAGTACTCATATCACTATCTATATTATTATTGTTTCCATCTACATAAAAATTATTAATAACGTCATTATCATACATAACAAATACCTCCTATTTTATACTATGTAAAACGAAAACAATTGTTATAAAAAAAGATACCTAAAAAGGCATCTTAAAATTTCCATTACTCATTTGTTTCATCATCTTTTTCATTTGATCAAACTGTTGTAATAGTTTATTAACTTCTTGAACAGAAGTACCAGACCCTTTAGCTATTCTTGTTTTTCTACTAGCTTTAATTATATCTGGATTTCTTCTTTCTTTAGGAGTCATAGATAATACTATAGCTTCTATATGAGCCATTTGTTTAGGATCTATTTTTATATCATTCAATCCCATCTTTTTAGCTCCAGGTATTAACTTTAATAAGTTTTCTAAAGGTCCTAACTTTTTCATTTGCTTCATAGTATCTAAAAAATCTTCTAAATCAAATTTACCTTCTTGCATTCTCTTAGCAGTTTTTTCAGCAGCTTTTTCATCAATTGACTCAGTAGCTTTCTCAACTAATGAAACTATATCTCCCATACCTAAAATTCTTCCGGCCATTCTTTCAGGATCAAATAATTCAAGACCATCTAATTTTTCACTAGTACCCATAAATTTAATAGGAACATTAGTTAAATGTCTAACAGATAAAGCTACTCCACCTCTAGTATCTCCATCTAATTTAGTTAATACAACACCAGTTAAAGGTAATTTTTCATTAAAGCCAGTTATTACGTTTATAGCATCTTGACCCATCATAGCATCTATTACTAATAATATTTCTTGTGGATTAACAGCTTTTTTAATATTATCTAATTCATCCATCAATTCATCATCAATATGTAATCTACCAGCAGTATCTATTAAAACATAATCAAATTTATTTTCTTTAGCATAATTAAGAGCATTATTTACTATCTCTACAGGATCCTTTTTTCCTTCTTCATATACTTCTATATTTAATTGTTTACCCAATTGTTTTAATTGATCAATAGCAGCAGGTCTATATACATCACCAGCAACTAATAAAGGTTTTTTTGAATGTTTTTTTCTTAAAAATTGACTTATCTTAGCAATAGTAGTAGTTTTACCAGAACCTTGTAAACCAACTAACATTAATATAGCAGGATTACCTGTAGTATTTAATGGAGCACTTTCTCCACCTAATAATTCAGTCAATTCATCTTTTACTATTTTTACAAATAATTCTCCAGGATTTATAGAAGAAGCAACTTCACTACCTAAAGCTTTTTCTTTAACTGTATTAGTAAACTCTTTTACAACTTTATAGTTTACATCTGCTTCAAGTAAAGCTAAACGTATTTCTTTCATCATATCAGAAATATTATCTTCAGTTATTTTTCCATATCCCTTTATTTTATGAGTTGCATTTTGTAATCTATCGCCTAAACTTTCAAACATTATTATCACCTGTTACTTATTTTACCATTATATAAAGAAAAACAAAAGAAAAAGTTCTATAAAGAACTTTTAATTTGTAATATCTATTAATGGCTTAGTTGGACCATTATTCATATTATTATTCATCATCTGTGGATTATTATAATTACTATTAACCATCTGTGGATTAGAATAATTATTATTTATCATTTGTGGATTACCATTCATTTGTTGACTAACAGTTTGACCTTGATTATTCATATTATTTTGTCCAAATAAAGCTTTATCAATTACAGAATCTTCAAAATCATTATCATCAAAACCATCGTCATCATCATCTAATGATAAATCTGGTAAACCATTATTATTTGTAACATTGTTAATAATTTGTTCCATAGTAGTATTATCATTATTTACGTAATTACTTGGATTAACATCTTGTATAGCATTAGGATCACTTACTAAATAATCACTAGTCATATTTATATTAGTATTAGTATCAGTTGGAGTTTCTTCATAAGGTTGACCATCATCTCTACCATTCCAAATACGTACAACATCAACGTTACCACTCCATGGAGCTGGATTAGGCATTTCCATCTTAACAATAATAGGAATTCTAAATGCAGTACCAAATCCTAAACAAGTACCAGATTGTAATGATTTTTGTTTTTCAACAATTTCATCACTAATATTTGGAACCATCTTTCTAATATATTCAACATCAACCGGGTGATTCATTTTAAATATTAAGAAATTCATACATTGAGAAATACATGTATCACTCATTTCACTAGGTCTTTGAGATATAAGTCCAAGTAAAACTCCATACTTACGACCTTCTTTAGCAATTCGTTCAAATATATTATAGCCAATTAAGAATCTATCAGTGTCATTTTGAATATATCTATGAGCTTCTTCAACAACTATATGGAAAGGAATACTTCCTCTTTGTTTCAATCCTTTAGCAAATTCAAATATTAATCTTGAATATACTTTAGTTAATACTTTAGCAAAGTCATCATCTACATCATCTAAGTTAATATTAATAATTTGATATTTATTTCCATTATTAATTATTAATGATGATAAATAAGACTCTAATGGAGTATATTCAGGATAATCAAAGAACTTAGCGTACTTACCAACTATTAATGAATGTAATCTTACACGAATAGTAATAGCATCTCCATAAGTATTAGCATTTCTTAACCAACCCTCACTAATTAAAGCAAAGTTTAATGCTTTCTCTAAAGTATCTAAGTTATAGAAAACTCCAGGTGTTGGTTCATAATCATCTAATTCTGATTTAATAAATGAAGATATATACTCAGTA
>JAFWRK010000050.1 GCA_017519965.1 Bacilli bacterium | reverse complement strand
ATTCTAGATTATTATAATCTAATAGGAATCCTCTAGGAGCATAAAATTCATACACTCCAAAATGTCTTTTATGTGAATAAAGTACTGTAGCTGCTACTAAAGTTTCATTTTCCATTAATCCTACAAAGTATGTATTCCATCCATTTATCTCTCTTAATTTAGATATTTTAGGAGATGATAGAAATGTTTTATTAGGATGATTTTCCCAAAAGTTAGTATATTCTTCTTCAGTTATCTCTTTAAAGTCCATATTTAACTCCTATTCTTTTTTTGCTTTTTCTTTACCTTTACTTTTCTTGCTTTATCATCTAAGTTATCAACTATTTTATCTCTATCAAATATAGTAAATATTAGTAAAGCTATCATAATAAATAATAATAGTAATGTTATAAATAATAATACATCAAAATACTCTTTATGTTTTTTTGTTGTATCTAAATAACTATTTGTTAAATATGATTCCATATTATCCATAGTTATTTCCACTTCATTTTCTGCTGGTAAAAAATTATTTATATTATGTAATATCATCTCTTTTAATTCACTATTCATAATTGTAGGATATCCAAATACTTGTTTTTTATCAGGTATTTTATCTGTTCTTTCATATGAATAATCAATTATATCTTTATATTCTTTATATGTATCTTCATTTATTGCTATTACATAAGTATGCCACTGTCCAGTTTCTTCTTCTTCAATTACGAAGTGAAGTCCTATATTTTCATTTTCATAATAAGCAAATTTCTCTGACATTTTAGATATTTCTATATAACTATATTCTTCTGTTGATTTTACTTCATTCCATGGTACTATTACTTTCTTTTGTAGGAATAATGTATATGATCCTACTAAAAGAATTGTAATTATTATCATATAAACCATACATAGTAATAGTTTTATTGTAAATCTTCGTGTATTAATTTTTTTCTTTTTCATAATAATACCTTCTATTCTTTCCTTCATTAATCATACCATAAAAATACTAATAAAAAAAGAAGGCTATTCTTCTTTTAATACTTTTACAAATGGAATAAATCTTTCAATAAATTTGAATTCATCTCTATCTCTTACATATAGGTATCCTAATAGTGAAAAGATTACTGCTCCTACAAAATTTACAAATAAATCTTTAATTGTATCTATTAAACCTACATCTAAGTATCCATCTATCATATATTGTTTTTTATAGTTATCATAATAGATTATTGTTTTATCTATATCATTTATACTTATTAATTCATTTTTTTCTGTGTTTCCTATGGCTTTAGAATTAATTTTAGATATTACTCTATCTTTTTGCATGTCTTTATTTATATATGTATCTACTCCAAATTCTACAAATTCCCATAATACTCCAACTGTCATTGAAAATGATATTGATACTACTACCATAAATATTGGTGTCATATTAATATCATTATCTTCTCTTCTATTTAGAATATCTACTAATGAGAATCCAACAGCTGCACATAAGAATCCATTTAATGTGTGAAGTAATGTATCCCAATGTTTAAATATTCCATAAAAGTTTTGGATTTCTCCTAATATGGCACTGCTAAATATAAATAAATATATTATTATTTCTAATGTCTTTGGTAATTCAATATGTAATTTATTTTTTACAAAGATAGGTCCAGTAAATAAGAAGAGAGTTAATATACATAAGAATACATTATTCCAGTTTCCTCTTATACTTTGCTCTACCATGGATACAACAACAAATAAACGTAATAAAAAGAATACTACTATATTAATTGTTGGTAATTTATGAATTATTTTTCTTTTATTATTTTTTTTAACTACTTTTTTCATTTTACTCACTTTCAAATAGTTTATTAATATTTTCTTTAGGCATAAGCATTGTTGTTGATCTATCTATTTTAAATTCAAATACTGTTTTTACACTTTTATATTCTTCACCATCTAAACACCATGATGTTTTAGGAGGGTTTAAGAATTCTAGTTTTAGATTATCTGTTTGATAGTATGTTACTCCTGGGATATCTTTAATATCTCTTGTTTGTGACATAACTAGCATCTTTAGCATCTCTTTTCTACTGCCTACATGTGCTAGTGCTACTTCAAACTTATTGTCATTTAATTTTACATCATAATATACATCATCCATTCCTGCTATTCTTGAAGAATTAGTTATAAATATAAATGAATAAACTCCTTCTCTTTCTTCTCCATTTACAGTATATTTTATGTCATATTGGTGTATTTTGTTTCTTAATTGTTTTATGCCATATAATATGTATGCTATTTTTCCATATTTCTTTTTTAGTTCTCTAGGAGTATTAAAAGCCATATCTATATAGTCTCCTAAACATGCTACATATACAAATGGCGTATCATTAATCTTTATTACATCTATTTTCTTTGGCTTTCCTTTTAAGATAGTTTCTAGATTACTCAACATTGTACCAGTTAATCCATACATGTTTCCAACATCATTAGTCGTTCCTAAAGGAAGATTAGCTAAAGTAAGTTTCTTTTCTCTTTGTAGGTTACCTGTTACTACTTCATTTAGTGTTCCATCTCCACCACAGGAAATTACTAAGTCTGTTGAACTATCTAATTCTTTAACTATATCGATGGCATCATATTTTCTTTTTGTATAACGAATTACTCCATCATAGTCATATTTTCGTAATATATCATATACGTTTTTTAGATTCTTTTTATCTTTTACTTTTCCACTTTCCGGATTCATTATTAAAACACATTTTTTCATATATGCCTCCAAAAGAATTTCTATCTTAATTATAACATCTAAATAAAAAAAGGACTAGTGTCCTTTATACTTCTATATTATATAAATATTCTAATAGCTTTTGACTAATTCTAGCATATCCTATTTCATTAGCATGTAATCCATCATTAGTATATTTCTTCATAAGATTACCATCTTCATCTACTAAGTATTTATACATATCAATATATGTATACTTATTTTCTTCACAATAAGTCTTTAAGAACTTATTTACTTCTTGTATTTCTTCATTATCTCTATCAGCAACTGAGTTTTCATTTACACTTTTGTTTACTGGATAAATAGATTGAATATATATTTTTGTATTTTTTCTATGTTTTTTTATGTTATTAACTATTTTAACTATATTATCTTCTACTTCTTTTTCTTGACCATCTCCTGTTTCAGTTATAAAGTCATTTGTTCCTATAAGTATGAAGACACTAGTTGGATTGTATTGATATACTAATGTATCCATTTCTTTTAATATATCTGTAGTTTTATATCCTGCTCTTCCACTATTTATAATTGGTAAATCTAAGTATATATCTTCAAATGGATAATAATCTGTAATTGAATCTCCTAAGAATACTATATTTTCATATTTTCTTATATCTTCTAATTTCTTAGTTTCTTCTTTTACTTCTTCTTTGATTATTCTTGTCTTCGTAGTCATTTTTCTAGTATTAGATCCAATTAATAATCCTAGTAAAAAGAAGCATATTATTAAAATTGTTAATAAAATTGTTTTTTTATTCATAATGTCACCTGTTAAAATTATACTAGTTTATTTTTAAGAATTCAATACGATTAGTTTCATTACATGTTAAAAAATTGTAAAAAAAAGAAAGTTATTTTTTTTCTAAAAATATCTTTCTTGTTACAAAGTTAAATACCATTACTATAGCTGTTGCTACTATCTTTACTATTAAGTAACTAATCTTTAAGACGTCACTTCCTAGGTACATAATTATTTCTGTTATTATTAAGCCTAAGATACTGAATACTATAAATATAATAAAGTTTTGTTTTTTAGATTTTGTCTCATCTACTTCAAATACCCATGTAACGCTTAGTATATAATTAACAATAACTGAAATAGTAAATGCTATTGCACTTGCTAGTAATGTTGATAAATGAAATATTTCTTTACAGATTATTAAAGATACATAATCTATTAAGAAAGCTAATCCACCTACAAATAAGAATTTAAATATTTGTAATAATAGTTTTCTATTTTTATTATTTATTTTTATCTTTAATACATCTAATATTTTATTAAATATTATCTCTAACTTGTCTTCTTTCTTCATTATTTATTATCCCTTTTTGTTCTTATTAATATTAGTTCAAATACTTGTCTATGTTTTCTTACTACTACTTCAAGTATTATTCCACAAACTAGTGATAGGCATGAAATCATTAACATAAATCCAGCAAATATAAGTGTTGGAAATCTTTTTACTAAATGTGTTTTAAAGAATTCTGCAAATACTGGTACTCCAAATATTAGTGATATTACAAAGAATACAAAACTTATTAATCCAAAGAAGAATCCAGGTTTATAATCTTTAAATAATCTTGCTATTGTTCTTAACACTTTAAATCCATCTCTAAATGTATTTAGTTTTGATACGCTACCTTTAGGTCTATCTCTATACTCTACTGGTATTTCTTTTAATGCAAAGTTTTTATCTAGAGCATGAATAGTCATTTCTGTTTCTATTTCAAATCCTTTTGAAAGTATTGGGAATGTTTTTACAAAGTCATAACTAAATGCTCTATAACCTGTCATTATATCTCTAACATTACTTTTAAATAGTGTATTAATTAATCCTCTTACTAAAACATTACCAAAGTTATGGAATGGTCTTTTATTTTCTTTAAAATATGTTGAAGATAGTCTATCTCCTATTACCATATCTGCTCTTTTTTCTATAATGTATTCACACATCTCTCTAGCATTTTCTTTAGGGTATGTATCATCACCATCTATCATTAAATAGCAATCTGCGTCTATTTCTTTAAACATAGTTCTAATAACATTACCTTTACCTTGTTTATATTCATATTTAACAATGGCTCCTGCTTTTTTAGCTAATTTGTCTGTTCCATCTGTAGAATTATTATCATATACATATACATCTGCTTCTGGTAATACTTCCTTGTAATCTTTAACTACTTTCTCCACAGTTTTTGCTTCATTATAACAAGGTATTAATACTGCTATTTTTTTATCCTTTAAAATATCTTTTTCTTTTTTCATACTTCTCACCTAATTCCCTATTTGTATTATACATTATTTTTTTTATTTTACCAATTAATATCTAATCCAATGTTCTTAAAATAATTTTTAAAAGTATCTCTAAACTTTTTAGATATCTTTCTATTATATATAAATTTAAATATAGCTTGTCTTATTGCTTCTATTATCAAACATACTATAAATATTATTATTGATAGAATTATAATCATTATTATTGTTTTTATTGTTACACTAGTTATACTTGTAAGTCCTAAGTAATTATATAGATTATCATATACAAATGGATTTTCATGTATTAGATAAATTCCAAACATATATTTTGATATTCTATTAATAAATTTACTTTTTATTGTTAATGTTTCAAAAAATAAGAAATATACTATAGATTCTATCAATATTAATGGACTTGTATAATTTAAATAGTTCATCTCTAATACTTGTCCAAAATATGATGTTATTGGTCCAAAAGAACTTATTCTTTGAGCTACTATACAGCAAAACATTATACCTATTGAGCATACTGGAATCATTATAAAGAATAATGATTGTCTTGCTTTTTCTGTTAATCTTTTAAAATAATAGTTATCTTTAATTGGATAAATTCTTAGATATGCTCCAATAAAGTATAAAAGAATAAAACTTATTAATGAATGTCCATTATTAGTTCTTATTACTTCATCTACTGTTAGTGTCGGAATGATACAGATAAGTAATAAAAGCACTAATATTATTTTTTTAAATTCACTTTTTGAAACATTATTAATTATTTTATTAAGTAATGGAGAAATCAAATATAATACTAAGTAAGCATCTATATACCAGTAAACGCCAAAGTCTAAGGGAAGAAATGTTTTAAATATATTTATTGTACTAAAATCTCCAATTAATTTGATTGATGTATAATTTACTAAAATAATAGCTAATATCATAAAAACTGTTTTGTAAAACCATACTGAATTATTAAGAGATATTGCTTTAGATACCTTAATATTAGATTTAGACTGAAAGTACCCTGATATTAGAATAAATGAGTTTACATGAACTACTATTATATTGGTAATAAATTCTAATAATAGATAATTATTTCCAACTACTTTACTTGCTATTCCACTATGCATTCTTACATGGAATAAAACTATAAAGAACATTGAAATAATTCTCATTAATTCAAAATTAGATAATCTTTCTGTCTTATTTTTTTCCATTTGAACCCTCCGATAATATATTACAACCAGAATTGTATTGCATAATAATATTCTAACCAGAATCTTAAATTAGCATTTTTAAATTTATCAATTATGCTTACAAAGTAATAGAAGAATTGATATGTTAATGTTAAAAATACTAACATCACAATTATCTCTATTAATACTTTTTTGCTTATTCTGTTATTATCATTTATTTTTAATATTATTAATACTGATGAGAAAACTAGTAACCATGAGAAATCTATTATATATCTTGATATTATTCCTGCCATTTCTGTATCAGCTATTATAATTATTAAACTACTTGTTATTAGTAACAAACATGTATTAAATATAAATTTACTATTAATATATTTTTTTAATTTGAATATGAATAGATTTAATGAAGTTATAATTACGGATGCAAATACTCCTCCACAAATTGGTTCATATATAGTTGTTCCCAAATAGTTAGTATGTATTTCAGTTTCCATTATATATGGGAAAACATTTTTAAAATTAATTGGATTAAATAGATACATTACTACTCCTAGTGGTATTCTATCAAATTTAAATCCTCTACTTGTCATATCATTAGTTGTTAAATTATAGTTAGCTCCGAAATCAAATACTGATCCGAACCTAATATAATTATAAAACATTAGAAGTATTGCTACAACTATATATGGAATACATATACTAATAGCGTCTTTTATCATTTCTTTTTTACTAGGTTTATTTTTTAAGTAAATTACTAATAAAGGTATTAGTAAAAATGATCCCATTAATAACTGTGGTCTACATCCTGCTACTAAAGCTAATGATAAGGCTCCGAAGAATAACTTTATTCTTTTATTATTACTATTTATTCCCCATATTATTAGATTTAATCCGAGATATGTAAATTGTAATCCACATATTATTGGTAATGTGTATTGATCTGGAAGTTTTAGACAATGTAATATACCACTTCCATATATAAGTGGTAATGCTAATAGAATAAATAATCCTAATGAACATCTTTTAAAATAATTATTTACTACTTGATGTAATAATAATACTAATAAAATAGCTGTTATCATTGATATTACATATACCAATATTGGTGTTTGTACATGTATATTAAATAATAAAAGTAATGGAACATAATACATTATTTGTGGTACTACTCCAAAGTATGAATAATAATGTCCTTTATAGTATGCACAATCCCATAAATATGATTGCTTTTTATCTTTAAATACTTTTTCTCTTAGATTAGTATCATATGGATTATCTAGTGTTTTTAATAATTCTTCTGAATTTGAATCTGATTCAAAATATGTTTTTCCATTTATTAAGCTCTCGGCCATTCTATTATTTAAGTCACTTTTATCAACATTATATTTTTTTAATGTACCGATAGAAAGAAAAGAAAATGATCCAATAATAACTAGTGTTAGTAATGCTATAACTAATTTTTTATATTTAAAAGTATTATAATTAATCCTATATAATTTTGATTTAAATCTAAATAATTCAATAAACATTAATACACTAAATAATAATGTTAATCTAAATATATTTAATTCTAATGGTATTTTATAATTAACTATAAATTCATTAATTTGTATGATATTACCTTTATGAAATGTAAATTCTAATTTAATTTTATTTGTTTTATTTCCTATATTAAAATTTAAGATTTTAGATTTATTAATTTTTTCACTTACTTCTCTACTTTCTAATTGTTGGTATAATTTATTACCTTCATCAGTAAAGAATGGAATTACATAATATGTTTCACTGTTTTTATAGTCTATATCTAAATAAATATTATTTACTTTTTTATTAATATTTTTTATTT
>JAFWRK010000049.1 GCA_017519965.1 Bacilli bacterium | reverse complement strand
ATTCTTGCCATTCTATATGGAGCTATTATTATTAATATAATTACTCCTATTAATCCTAGTATTCCTCCTATAAAGAAGAATTTTAGATTTGCTCCGGCAATAAATAATAAAGATATAATAGATATTACTATAATCATTCCTGTACCTAGATCAGGTTGTAACATTATTAATCCAAATATTAATAATGTAATACCTAAAATAGGAAATAATCCTTTAATATATTGTTTTATATAATTACTACTAATGGATAAGTACTTACTTGTAAATATAATTAAAGCTAGTTTTGCTGCTTCACTAGGTTGTATTCCTAAAGGACCTATACCAAACCATGATCTTGATCCATTTCTTATACTACCAATACCTGGAATTAAAACTAATATTAAAAGAATAATACTAAATAATAATATTTTATTAGAATATTTATAATACAAGTTATAATCTACTTTTGATGTTATAAATAGAATTATTAATCCAATTAAAAAGAAAATAGATTGATACTTTAGATAATGAAAACTATCATTAAATTTATATTCTGCCCAGATAGATGAAGATGAATAAATCATCATTAGTCCAAATGTTGATAATAATAAGACTGATAATAGTAGTACTTTATCTATTTTTTTATTCAAGATTATCACCTATATAATTATATTTATATAAATAAAAAAAAGAACTTGCGTTCTTTTTTAATGATAATATCCTCTTCTTACAAAATCTTTAATTTCTTCTTTCATTCTGAACTTATCACTTAATATATATCTCTTATCTATATTATCTAGTTTGTTTATTGATTCTTTAAAATTAGATTTACCAATTGAGTCATATATTTCTTTTATACAATTATTTTTATCTACATTAATTGTACTTCTTGTTAGTATTAATTCTGCATCATTTGGGTACATATTATAAATATATTGAACACATAGTCCTAAAGCACTTTTTAATTGCTTATTTTTTTCTTCTGTATCGTTATTTATTTCGCAACTATCTAAGTCACAGACTAAAAGTTCATTTGTCTTATCGTTTAATAAGATATTTCCAGGGTGAAAATCATGATATCTTAAATTATAGTCATTAAAGCTAGAAAATATTTCCATTATTTTTTTACAATCTTGTACTTTTAAATTTATACTTCTATTTTTAAATTTATGTAAAGACTTAAAATCTTTATATCTTACTAATCTATATCCCACTGTTTTACTATTTTCTTTAAATAAATTAGTTACTTCAACTACACCTTTTATTTTCTTTTTATCTATATATAATAAAGCTTCTTCTAATTCTTTTAGAGCTTTTTCTTGTACTTCTTCTTTATCACTATACATTGGTATTTTAATTAAGTGCTTACCATCTTTATATATTTTGCTTCCTCTGTTCCAATCTAGTGGTATAAATCTTACTAGCTTATGATAACTGCTTTTTTCTATTGATTCTTGCATGATATATCCCCTTTAATGTTGCATATTATATCATAAAATTAAAAAAAGGACAACTGTCCTTTTATTTCATATCTTTTAGGAAAGCTATATAGCACTTATATGCTTCATAGATATCTGATTTTGATGTTACTTCCCATGGAGCATGCATACTTAGTACTCCTACTCCACAGTCTATTACATCTACATTATAGTTAGCTAGAATATAGGCTATTGTTCCTCCTCCACCAGCATCTACTTTTCCTAATTCTGATATTTGAAATGAAACATTATTATCGTCCATTACTTTTCTTATTTTAGCAATATATTCTGCACTTGCATCATTACTTCCACTCTTTCCTCTTGCTCCTGTATATTTGCAGAATACTACTCCTTGTCCAAAGTATGATGAGTTTCTAGAGTCCATTGCTTCTTTATATAGTGGATCATATGCGGCGTTAACATCGCTTGATAACATTTTAGAGTTTTTTAATATTCTTCTTACTGATAATGTTGGTTCCATTCCCATTAGTGCACATATTTCGGCAATTGCATTATCATAGAAATGTGATTCCATACCTGTTTTTCCAACACTACCTATTTCTTCTTTATCTACTAAAATACAGCTTGTTGTTCTTTTTGGATTTTGTACTTTTAAGAATGCTTCTAATGATGTATATGCACATGCGCTATCATCTTGTCCATATGACATTATCATACTATTATCTAATCCAAAGTCTCTTGCTGATCCAGCTGGTACTACTTCTATTTCTGAAGATAATAGATCAGCTCATTACCTTCCCTGAAAAAACTGATCTTAAGCTGTTTGAAGTAAAGATTATTCATTCTTATAATCCTCCTTCAGGATCTCCATTACATACTCTTCAAGTTCTCTGTCTGTTTTGCCATCAGTTGACAGTCCCTGAAGTTTTCCGTCATGGAGAAGAACGATCTCATCACAGAGATCTGATGCGAGCTGCATGATATGAGTCGAAAGAATGGTAATATGATCTTCCTTCATTGAAAGAAGTATTTCCTTCATTTCGTGGGCAACTACAACGTCAAGTGAAGTCATAGGTT
>JAFWRK010000048.1 GCA_017519965.1 Bacilli bacterium | reverse complement strand
TGGATTTCTTCTTCTTCATCATCTTCATCAGCAATTTTTACTACTTTGTCAGATGTATGACGATTTCTTAAATCCCAAGTACCATCTTTTAAAAGAATAAATCTTTTATCAGTAGCTAAAGATGTATAGAAATCAGCTATTTTATTTTCAAAAGTACTTTCAGGTAATTCTAGAAGTTCTATAATTTTTCTAAAAATATCTGCAGTGTTCATTGATTTTTTACTTTCATCTAATATTAAACATGTTATTTCTTTATTTGATAATAATTCTAAATCTTCTTTTTTCATTTTTTTAATACTCATAATGTAGCCCTCCTATGCAGCACATCACTTTTATCAATTAATTATAAAATTATTAAATAATAATTTTACCATTAAACTTATAACATATTATATATATAATTACAACACTTTTTTTACATTTTTTCTGGTACATCTATTCCTAGGATATCTAATAACAATAAATTTGTTTTATATACTATGTCTGTTAATACTAACCAACTAGTCTTCTTATTACTATCTTCTTCAATTAATACTTTGTTGTCAGAATAGAATTTGTTATATATTGATGTTAATCTAAAAATGTATTCTGCTACTTCATTTAATGATTTATTTTCTAATGTCTTATCTAATACAGTTGGTAAATTTAATAAAGTTAATGCTATCTCTTTTTCTACGTCACTGTATATGCTATGCATTTTATTATATTCTATACCTTGTTCTTTTGCTTTATTTAATAATGATTTCATTCTTATTGTTGAATACAATATGTATGCACCTGTTTTACCTTCCATATCGGCAAATTTATCTAATTCAAATATATAATCTGTTCCTCTAAATGGTAGTGAATCAGAATATTTTAAACATGCAATAGCTACTTTATGAGCTATTTCTTGTTTTTCTTTTTCATCTTTTGTATCTATAACTATTCTTTTATATGTTTCTTCTTTTACTAAATTTATTAATTCTTTTAATGGCATTACTCCACCATCTCTAGTTTTAAATGGTTTTCCATCTTTTCCATTCATTGTTCCAAATCCAATAAAATCTAATTTAACATTATCATCTACT
Organism: Bacilli bacterium; assembly: GCA_017519965.1. The sequence continues at coordinate 115,208 of JAFWRK010000048.1, read as the reverse complement.
AAATTTGCATATCTTGTAGCTCTAAATACTTGATCAAAATGAAGTGATTGTCTAGCATCTACGCAATACCATATTTCATCTGGATTTTCTTCATGCTTTCTTTGTAAGATAGTTGCTAAATCTGTTGTTTGATAAGATAATGATCCATTACTTTTAACAAATAAAATTGGTGGCATTGGAGCTTTATCTGTTTCTTCTTCTAACTCAACTATTTTAGCTCCATCACTTTCTTTTAATAAGCCTTTTTCTTCAAATATTTTATATAGCTCATCAAAGTATTCTATGGAATCACTTTCTCCTAACCATAAATCATAGTATACATTAAGACTATCATATACTTCTTTAATATCTTTCTTTGATATTTCTATGATTTTTTTCCATAAATCATAATAACCTCTTTCTTTGTTTTGAATTTTAGAAGTTATTATTCTTGCTTCTTCTAAATATTGTTCATCTTCTTTTGATTTTGATGAAGCTAATGGATATATTTTTTCTAAATCTACATTTGTAATTGGTAATTCTATTTCTTCATAGTTACCTTTATAGTTTTCATCAAAGAATGGTAAATCTGGATACATTTTCTTTATTTCTAATTCTACTAGACCTAAAGGTCTTCCATAATCTCCTAGATGAGCATCTCCCCATACTTTATAACCAATTCTTCTAGCTAATCTTTTTAATCCTTCTCCTAAGTTAGCACTTCTAAGGTGTCCAACATGAAGAGCTTTTGCTACATTAGCTCCTCCAAAGTCAATTACTATTTTCTTTTCTTCTTTTTTATCAATGTTATAGTCTATATCTTCTTCTATTTTGTTTAATTCATTTACTAAATAGTCATTATTTATAGATATATTAATGAAACCAGGTCCTGCTATATTAATATTAGTAAATTTTTCATCTTTTTCTAATTCTTTAACTATATCACTTGCTATATCTCTAGGATTCTTTCCATATTTCTTTGCTAATTGCATTGCTTCGTTTATTTGAAAGTCTCCTAGATCTTTTCTATTAGAAGGTAATAGATTGATATTTTCAACATCATATCCTATCCCTTTTAATCTTTCTTTTAAATCATTATTTATATTCTTTAAAATACTCATATTTACTCCTTTTCTATTCTATAGAGAATAGGTTGTCCTTCTACTTTAAACTCTATTTCTATATTGTCATTATTAATATTTATTTTATTTGTTTCAATACTTACAATTGCTTTATGCTCTCTTGTTTCAATTATTCCTTCTGTTTTCTTTTTTAAATCAAATTGATATTCTATTTTATATTCACCATTTCGTCGTCGTAAAACATTTTTTTCATAGTTATATGTTGTTCTTGTATGTAATTCATCATTTTCAATGTACATAATTGTATCATTATTTTTTTTACATGTTGTATTAAAAACTATGTTTTCATCATTATTAATGACACTTATTTTAGCATTAAAATTCATATAACCACCCATTTCTAAAAACTTAGTTTAGATTATAGCATATTTCTTGTTTTTTTTATACATATTTTTCTTTATTATTTCCAATAATAGTATTGAGGCTGATTCTATGAAGATTAAATCTTTTATTAAAAAAACTATTAAACTATTATTCTTATTATTACTTATTTCATGTGTTGGTATATATGTTTATATAAAAATATCTCCTAAATTAGAAATTAATAGTGCAAATAACTTGATACTCTACGATAGTAATAATAATGTTTTTTTTGAAGGAAGTCAATCTAAGGAATGGGTAAGTATTAATGAAATATCAAAAAATGTTATTGATGCAACTATTTCTACAGAAGATAAAAATTTTTATAAGCATCATGGTTTTGACTTTTTAAGAATATTAAAAGCTTGTTATGTTAATTTAAGAAGTGGTACTACTACTCAAGGAGCATCAACTATTACTCAACAGTATGCTAAAAATTTATTTTTAAGTTTTGATAAGACTTGGAAAAGAAAATGGGATGAAGCTTGGTACACAATTAGAATTGAATCGGATTATTCTAAAGATGAGATATTAGAAGGATATTTAAATACTATTAACTATGGACATGGTCAATATGGTATTTATAGAGCTAGTAAATATTATTTTAATAAAGAACCATCTGAATTATCTTTAGCAGAAGCTAGTCTTTTAATAGGTATACCTAAATCTCCTTCTAATTATTCTCCTTTTATTAATTATGATTTATCAAAAGAGAGACAGCTTACTGTATTAAAATGCATGGTTAATAATAATACTATTACTGAAGATGAATTAAATGATGCATATAATGAAGAACTTATTTTTAATGATGGAAAGAGTGAAGACAATAGTGATAATTTGATGTATTATCAAGATGCTGTTATTCATGAATTAGATAATATTTCTTCTATACCAAAGAGTTATGAATCTATAAAAGGCTTGAAGATTTATACTAATTTAAATATTGATGCTCAAAAAGAATTAGATAGTATTATTAAAAATACTATTCCAGATAATTCTTCTATACAAACTAGTGTTGTTGTGATGAATCCTAATACTGGTGGTATTGTTGCTTTAGTTGGTGGAAAAGATTATTTAGAATCTTCATATAATAGAGTTTTAAACTCTAAAAGACAAGTTGGGTCAACTATGAAACCATACTTATACTATGCTGCTTTGGAAAATGGATTTACTACTAGTTCAACATTTACTAGTGAAAAAACTACATTTAATTTAGAAAAAGCAGATAGTTACTCTCCTAGAAATTATAATGATGTATATGGTAATAAACCTATATCTATGGCTACTGCTGTTGCTTATTCTGAAAATATATATGCTGTTAAGACTCATCTTTTTCTTGGTAGCGATGCATTAATAAATGTTGCTAGAAGAGTTGGTATTAAATCTAAATTAGAAGATATTCCATCTCTACCTTTAGGAACTAATGAAATTAGTATTATAGAGATGGCTTCTGGATATTCTGCTTTTGCTAATGAAGGTTATAAAGTAGAGCCACATTTAATTGAGAAAGTAGTTGATGGAAATGGTAATGTTTTATATGAAAACAATAATATTAAAGAATTAGTATTAAATAGTAGTCTAACTTTTATACTAAATAATATGTTAACTGCTACTTATGATCCTGACTATATTGATTATAATTATCCTACTGCTATTAGTTTAGCTCCTAAACTAACTCATAAGTTTGCTTTAAAAAGTGGAACTACCGAAACTGATAATTGGAATATTGGCTATAATAAGGATGTTGTCTGTGCAGTATGGGTTGGTTATGATGACAATAAATCTTTAGATAAGAGTGAGTATAAATATGCACAAAATATATGGTATAACACAGTAGAATACTATGAAAAAGATAAAGAGGATATTGATACATGGTATACTAAACCTAAAAATATCAATGTAGTACTTGTTGATCCTATATCAGGAAAGCCTGTCGATGAGACAGCTGAAAAGAAAAAATTTATGTATTTTATTAAGGGGACAGAACCTAGTGGAGTTGAAAAAACTTTTGATGAAAAAGAAAGTTTTCAAAAAGAAACTTAATTTCTATTTAGTCAATGTACATCTAATAATAAATTTGATATAATTACTATAGTGTTGGAGGGATGATATGATAAAAATACTTATCGGAGTTGCTATAGTAATTTTATTATTTATAATAATATTTGTTATATATGGTAATAGATTCAATTTTGCAATTATTAAAATCAATGAAGCTGAAAGCAATTTAGATATTCTTTTAAATAGAAAACTAGATTTATTAGAAAGAACAGTACCTATAATTAAGAAAGAATTAAAACTAGAGGAATTTATGGCAGAATTAAATGGTATAAATGAAGCTAATTTAAATCATTTCCAATTAAATGAAATACTAAAAACTGAGTATGATGAATTATTTAAAACTTTAGATGAGAATGAAAAATTATTTAAAAGTGAATCTTTAAATAGAATTCTAAGAGATTTAAATGATAATGAAGAAGCTATAATTGGTTCTATTAAATTTTATAATGATAATGTTGTAATATTTAATCAATTAGTTTCATCTTTTCCATCAAAAATAGTTGCTTTATTTAAACGTTATAAGAGAAAAGATTTTTATAATGATGAAAATAAAGAAATGTATGAAATATTAGCTGATTAGAGAGGTATTTATGAATTTTATAGAGAGTATTAAAGAAAGAGCTAAAAAGAATAAAAAGACAATAATATTACCTGAATATATGGATAGAAGAGTTGTAGAAGCTGCTTGTAAGGTAAGAGATGAAGATATTGCTAATATTATTATTATTGGTAATGGTGATGAAATAAAGAGTAACAATTCTGACTTAAACTTTGATAATATTAAGTTTATTGATCCTAATACTTCAGAATTAACTGAAGAATTAATTAATAAATTAGTAGAACTTAGAAAAGCTAAGGGTATGACTTATGAAGAAGCTAAAGAATTAATGATGAATGACTATATGTATTATGCATGTATGTTAGTTAAAGAAAATATGGCTGATGGTGTTGTATCTGGTGCTTGCCATTCATCTGCTAACACTATTAGACCTGCATTACAAATTATTAAGACTGCACCTGATACTAAATTAGTATCTGCTTTCTTCTTGATGGTAGTTCCAAATTGTGAATATGGTTCTAATGGTACATTTATTTTTGCTGATGCTGGACTAGAACAAAATCCTGACCCAGAAAAACTAGCTGCTATAGCTAAATCTAGTGCAGATAGTTTCCAATTATTAGTTCAAGATGAACCTAAAGTAGCATTCTTGTCTCATTCTACTAAAGGCAGTGCTAAACATGCTGATGTAGATAAAGTTCTTGCTGCTGTTGAGATAGCTAAAAGAGATTATCCTGATATGAAAGCAGATGGTGAGCTTCAATTAGATGCTGCTATAGTTCCAGAAATAGCTGCTTCTAAGGCTCCAAATAGCTCTGTTGCAGGACATGCTAATGTATTAGTGTTCCCAGATTTAGATGCTGGTAATATTGGTTATAAACTAGTTCAAAGATTAGCTAAAGCTGAGGCTTATGGACCTATATGTCAAGGTATTGCTAGACCAATTAATGATTTATCTAGAGGATGTAACGTAGATGATATAGTTGGTGTAGTTGCAATTACTGCAGTACAAGCAAATTAAAAAAAACTCCTTAAAAGGAGTTTTTTTTGACTTTTTATGATTGTTATGCTATAATATCTCCAAGTTTTTTCAAGTGGGGGTTATTATGAAAAATTTTAAAATTAATAAAGAAGATATATTATATTGTATGAAGGTATTATCTATTGGAGGTGCTATTTCATTTGCATTAGTTGGATCTTTTTCTGGTGGCTATTATTATAGAAAAGCGCAAGAAGAATATTTAGAGAGTCAAAAATTATCTTATGGTAAAAGTAACCATGATGATATTTCTCTTCCTACATATTTTTATGAAGAACATAATTATAGTAATGGTGAATGGATAAAGCCAGAAACAACCAAAGAGTATAATGAAATTCCTAAAAATACTGATAATAAATATTATGTTTATAAGAATACAAATTATAGATAAGTAAAAAAAAGTTTCCACAAATTCTGTGGAAACTTTTTATATTATATTAAGAAGTGCATGAAAGATAAAGTCTAATAACATTGGTATTCCTATTACTAATGTTATTATTAATTTGGTTTTATCTTTTAGTTTTTTATTTAGTTTAATTATTAATGGTTGAACTGTATATAGTAGGAATGTTCCTCCTATAGCAAAGTTTCTACTGGCATCCCAATTTACTCTTGCATTTATATTTAGAAAGTCATATGTATAATCCCATAATAATTTATTAGCATACTTATCTATTGCATAATGTGATACATACTCTATTAATGTTGTTATTATCCAGATAGCTAAAAAAACTAAAAATATTGTTAAGTCTGTATCTTTTATATATTCATTTTTAGATTTTTTTACTATAATGTTTGCTATTACTATAGATATTATATTAGCTAGTAATAATCCTATACCATATCCTTTTAGAAATAGATCTACCCTATATATTTTAGGAGTAGTGAACTCTATAAATGTTACATAAGTAAATGTTGTTATTATAGCTACTGATAGTGATAAAAATATAGTATTTCCTGCTTTATGTTTTCGACTCATTAATTTTTTTAATAAGATAATTAGTATTAACATACCAAAGCCATAGATTGGTAAAAATGGTCCAAATAATACTCCTCTATTTGTAAATTTAAATGGAGGTACTACAAACCACATCCATAATACTTCATATAGCCAACCTATCAAACAATAAATTGCAAACATTATATAATATTCTGAAAATACTTTACTTATTTTTTTCATTTTTCTACTCTCCAATCTATTTCTTTTATATTATTCTTTCTTAAGAATTCATTAGTTCTAGAAAATGGTTTACTTCCAAAGAACCCATTTCTAGCAGAAAATGGAGATGGATGAGCTGATTCTATTATTAAGTGTTTAGGATTAGTTATTAGTTCTTTTTTACTTCTTGCGAAGGCTCCCCAAAGTATAAATACTACAGGCTCTTCTTTTTCATTTATCTTTTTAATTACATTATCAGTAAACGTTTCCCATCCTATATTTTTGTGTGAAGCTGGTGAATGTTCTTCTACTGTTAAGACTGCATTTAATAATAAAACTCCTTCATTGGCCCATGGTTTTAGTGAGTTAACTTCTGGAAATGGTATTCCTAAGTCACTTTCTAGTTCTTTAAAAATGTTCTGCAATGATGGTGGTTTTAGTACTGAATTACTTACTGAAAATGATAATCCTTCTGCTTGATCTGGTCCATGATATGGATCTTGACCTATTATAACTACTTTTAAATTATCAAATGAAGTGTATCTAAAGGCGTTAAATATTTCATTTTTTTTTGGATATATTGTTTTACTCTTATATTCATTATTTAAGAAATCTATCATTTTTACAAAGTATTCTTTGTTATACTCTTCACTTAATATACTATCCCAATTATTTCCTATCATATACTCTCCTATTTATGATAATTCTCATTATTAATAATTTTAAATGCTCTATATATTTGTTCTAATAATACTACTCTAAATAATTGATGAGGAAATGTCATTTTAGAAAATGATAATTTATAGTTAGATATTCTTTTTATTTCGTCATCTAATCCATAACTTCCACCTATTATAAATGTAATATTACTATTTTCAATTAGTGTGTTTTCTATTTTTTTTGAAAACTCTTCACTTGTTAGTTGTTGACCCTCTATTTCTAGAGTAATTATATATTCTTTACTATTTATGTTTTTAAGTATTTTTTCAGCTTCTAAATGAAGTGCTTTCTCTTTTTCTACTAATCCTTCATCTTTTACTTCAATTAATTCTAGATTTGTGTATTTACTTAGCCTTTTTTTATATTCTTCGATAGCATCTTTCAAATACTTTTCTTTAATTGATCCTACTGTTATTAGTTTTATCATTTTATACCTCTATTATTTCACTTACTTCATATTGTCTTGCAGCTATTATATGTATTTTTTCATCTGGTATTTGTTCTCTAACTGTTTTTAGAGCTAGTTCTTCTGTATTATTTGTTTCACTTAAATGTGCTAATACTATATTTTTTGTATTACTACCTATAATCTTCTTAAGATAATTAGCTGTTGTTTTGTTAGACAAATGCCCTTTATCACTAATTACTCTTTCTTTTAAAAATCTTGGATATGGTCCATCCATTAACATAACTTCATCATGATTGCTTTCTATCACATAACAATCAAGTTTTACCATTTTTGATAAATACTTTCTATTAATATATCCTGTGTCTGTTACATAACACATTTTCTTTTTACAATCATCTATTAAAAATCCTACACTGGATGGTGCATCATGTGACGTATGTATTAGTTCTATACTTAAATCATTTATTTTAAATGTATCTTCTATGAAAATACATCTTTCTATTGGTATATATTCTTTTAGACTATCATACATTTTCTTTGGTATATAGGCGTTTAATTTTGTTTTTTTAATTATACTAGATAGTCCACTTATATGGTCTTTATGGCAATGGGTTATTAATATTGCATTAAATTGGTCAAAAGAAAGGGAATATTCTTCTAACTTTCTTTTTAAAGTGATAAAAGATATTCCCGCATCAATAATTATATTTGTATTATTACTTAAAACTATGGCGCAATTTCCTTTTGAACCACTTGATATCATTTGTACTTTCATTTTAATAGAATGCCATAGCGTTTAACGCTTTTCCTCCACGATATGGATAACCTGTCCATACTCCAAAATGTAAGTGTACTCCTGTTGCAAAACCTGTTTGTCCCATACCACCTATTACTTGACCTTTTCTTACTCTATCACCAACATTAACATATCTACAACCATTACACAGATGTGCATACATAGTAAAGTATCCATTATCATGTTGAATAGTAATAAATTGACCATTATCATATTTATATCCTGATTGTACTACTACACCAGATTCTGCTGCAAATATATTAGAACCATATCCGCATCCAGCTATATCTGTACCATCGTGTAATGATCCCCAACGCCATCCAAAACCACTAGATATTGTTGAACATGTTGCTGGCCATCCAAATATTCCTTTTGTTGGAATTACTGAACCATATCCTCCACCATAATATCCAGAACTTATTTGTTTAGTTCCTTTTACTACTACTTCTTCTACCGGAGCTTTTAATTGCTCTGTATCAACTGGAACTACTGATGTAGTTTCACCATTTACTATTTGTAACTTTTGAGTAACTCTATTTAGTCCTTTTACTCCAGCTTGTTTAACTTCTGAATATGTAGTGTATTGATTTGGATCTTCTTCTGTTCTTGTTGTATAGTTTTGTTCTTCATCTTTTACTATGTGATCCCACTCTACAACGTTTACTTGTGGTTTTAATAGACCAATTGTTACTATTTGACCTGTATATAACAAACTACTTGTACTTGTTAAATCTGGATTAGCAATCAAAAATTCTTCTGTTGAAATCTTATTATTAAATGCTATATCATCGATTGTATCTCCATCTTGTACTGTGTATGTTTGTTGTGCTTTAGTAGTACCAAACAATAAATATTGACTTAATGTATTCTTATCCATATAAATCGTTTTATTAATTGGAATATGATCTTTCTTTATTGTAATTTTATTTTCAATGTATATATTTTCTATTATAGTACCAGTATCTTTTATTTCTTTTTGCGTTTTATTAGCGAATGCTTCATAATCTTTTTCATCAATAAATGCTTTAACAGTATTATCTATAGCTTCAGTAAATGTTTTTTTATCAATTACATAAATGTATTGGTTTTTACCTTTTACTGTTTTACCATTTGCATCTGTTGTATCTATACCTTTAATTTTTATTTGGTATCCATCAATTGTAAATGGTGATATATCTTTAATCTTTTCATATATATCTTTGATTGATGATACTTTATCATAATAAGTTACTTCTTTTACTATATCTAGATCTGTTGGTGCATAAACCTTTTTTACATTATACTTTTCTTTTACTTCGGCTTGCTTTTTATCGATATAATTTTCTAATTTTTGTTTTGATGATATTAATCCTAAAGATTCTCCTTTTAAATAAACTCTATATACCGTTTTTGGTGTTGATAATAGTTTAGAGAATCCTACTGTAAACATGATACATATTATTAATAATAATATCACTTTCTTATTTCTAGCCACTTTGTCCCTCCACTTTTTCTCTATCTTGTTTTAAATTAACAAAGGTAGATGTATTCTTTTTAAATAATAGTTCTATTGTTGCTGTTGGTCCATTACGATGTTTTCCTATTATTAATTCACTTATACTTGTATTATCTTCCGTTCTTGCTTCTTTATTATAATAGTCATCTCTATATAGGAAAGCTACTATATCTGCATCTTGTTCAATTGAACCTGATTCACGTAAGTCACTCATTAAAGGTCTTTTATCTTCTCTTCCTTCTACACTACGTGATAATTGAGATAATGCAATAACTGGAACATTTAATTCCATTGCTAATGTTTTTAAACTTCTTGATATGTCTGATACCTCTTGTTGTCTATTTGCTCCATAGTTTTTTCCACCTGATATTAGTTGTAAGTAGTCTATTACTACTAAGGCAAGGCCTTTTTCACTACTTGCTAATCTTCTACATTTAGCTCTTATTTCTCCTATGGTAATTCCTGGTGTATCATCCATTACCATATTTGTTCCAGATAATTGTGAACAAGCTTCATTTATTCTTTTCCAATCATTATTCATTAGATTACCTGTTCTTAATTTAAAACCTTCTAATTGTCCTAATGATGAGATAATACGCATTGCTAATTGTTCTGCACTCATTTCTAAGTTGAATAGTGCTACTGATTTATTTTGAGTCATTGCAACATGAGTAGCTAAATTAAGTGCAAAAGCAGTTTTTCCCATAGCAGGTCTTGCCGCTATTATTATGAATTCGTTAGGATGTAATCCTGTGGTAAGTTTATCAAAGTCATACCATCCTGTTGCCAGTCCTGTTATTTCTCCTTTATTTTCTGATAATCTTTCTAAATCCTGTTGAGTTTTTGATAAGACATCTTTAATACTTCTAAACTCAGTAGATTTTCTATTTTTAACTATATTTAATATCTTTTTTTCTGAGTTATCTAATATTTCATTTACTGACTCATCTGTTTTATATCCATCTGATGCTATTTCTGTTGCTGTTTCTATTAGACCTCTTAATAATGCTGTTTCTTCAACATTCTTTATGTAAAAGTCGACATTTGATGCAGTGGGTACAAAGTTTACTACTTCTGTTAAGTATTCTACTCCTCCTACATCATTTAATGAATTATGATTTTTTAAATAGCTTGTTACTGTTGTAAGATCAATAGGTGTTTTCTCTTCTGATAGTGCTATCATAGCACTAAATATCTTACTGTTTTTTTCACTATAAAATGATTCAGGTTGTAATGATTCACTAGCCTTTTGTAAAGCGTATTTTGATAAAAAACATGCCCCTAATACTGATTCTTCTGCTTCTAAATTGTTAGGTAAATTTCTTACTGGCATATTAATCTACTCCTTTACTTTATTAAATGAACTTTTACTACCCCTACTATTCCTGGATATAAATTTATATCTATATTGTGAAACCCTAAAGAGGATATAGAATTTTTTATATCTATTTGACTTTTATCTATCTTATATCCTTTTTTTACTAATTCATCTTTAATTTGTTTAACACTTACACTTCCAAAAACTTTATCTCCTTCTCCTGTTTTAACTTTAAATTCAAGTACTACATTTTGAAGTTCTTTTTTTAGTTTTTCAGCGTTCTTCTTATTTTCTAAGTCTTCTGCCTCTTTTTTATTCTTTTCTTTTTCTAATTTTTGTAAATTATCTTTATTCTTAATTACGGCATAACCGTTTTTTATTAGGAAATTTTCTGCATATCCATCTTTAACGTTTTTTACTTGTCCCTTTTTACCTTGTCCTTTTAAGTCTTTTACAAAAATTACTTCCATTTATTCCGAATCCTCCTTTATTATCTCTATTAGTTGTTGCTCAACTTTACTAATAGTTGTGTTTTCAAATCTGGCAGCACCATTATATGTGCCTCCACCTCCACCTAGTTTTGATAGTATGTTATTTATATCATAGTTGCCTAAGCTTCTAGCACTGATACCTATGACGTCTTTTCCTATTTTTCCTATTACAAATGATGCTTCTATGTTATTAAAGAATAATAATGTGTCTGCAGCTTTTGCTAAGTCTTCTCTTCTATAAATTGTATATGGAGTTGCTTTTGTTAAAGCTATTTTACCATTAATTGTTTGAATTCCAGTCATTAATTTTTGTCTTTCTGTATATTCATTAATGTCTTGCTTTAATAAGTATTGAACTTTTTTTGCACTTGCTCCTAATGAACTTAGGTAATATGCTGCATAAAAAGTTTCCGGATTTGTTTTTAATGTGAAGTTGTTTGTATCTAATACAATACCAGAAAGTAAAACAGTTGCATAATATGGCTCTATTTCTACGTCATAATGTTCTATTAGTTCTGTAATCATCTCACATGTACTAGATACTTCTGTATCATTAATTAATATACCATCTTTTATTGTTGTTTTGCCTGTATCATGATGATCAATAATTAGTTTATTTTTAAATAACTTCAAGATATCCGAACTTTGTACTAAATCTTTTTTATTTGTATCTAATACAATAAGTAAGTTTTTACTATCTCTTTTGTTTAAATATTTATCTATATCTTCACTCTTTATAGTATTGATACATCCTTCTAGTTCAATAAGTACTTTTTCAACTCCTAATTCATGAGTTTTATCATCAATTATAATATAACAATCTTTTTTTTGTTTAGAAAGAATCATGTACATACCAATACAACTACCTAATGCATCTAAGTCTAATTCTTTATGTGCCATAAGAAAAATAGTTTTAGCATTTCTGATAGTTTTATTAAGTATTCTTCTTTGTTTAATTATCCCCATTTTTTCCTCCTATAAATTCATCCTTATTATATAATAATTAATGATATTTGTCTAACAAAAAAACATACCAAAATAGGTATGTTTATATTATCTTGAATAAGGCATTAAAGCTATTGCTCTTGCTCTTTTTATTTCTTTAGAAATATGTCTTTGGTGTAATGCACAGTTTCCAGTAACTCTTCTAGGAACTATTTTTCCTTTTTCATTTACATATCTTCTTAAAGATTCTGGATCTTTATAATCAACTGTTTTACCAGTACACATCATACATACTTTTTTCTTTCTTCTATTGAATTCTGCCATCTGCTATCCTCCTTTTCTTTTTTAGAAAGGTAATTCATCATCACTAATTTCAATACTAGCACCGAAATCAGCAAATGGATTACTATCTACATCTGTACCTTTAACTTCAGGAGTACTATCTCCAAAGTCATAAGGACTTGGTCCTGCATTATTAGAAGCAGGAACATTATTACTATTAGAATTATTTGAGGAATTTTTTGATCCTAAAAATTCAACATTATCAGCAATTACTTCAGTAACATATCTTTTTGAACCATCTTTATCATCATATGATCTACTTTGAAGTCTTCCTTCGATAGCTACTTGACTACCTTGATTTAGATAGTTTTTACAATTTTCAGCTTGTTTTCTCCAAACTACAATGTTGAAAAAATCTGCTTCTCTTTCTCCATTTTGATTAGAGAAGTTTCTATTTACAGCTAAAGAGAATGTTGCAACTGGAATATTACTTCCTGTGTATCTTAGCTCTGGATCTCTTGTTAATCTTCCTATTAAAAAAACTTTATTCATAAAATTACCTCTTTTTCTATTAGTCTTCTACTTTTACTATTAAATGACGAATAACTTTTTCATTAATTCTAACTACACGGTCAAATTCATCAATAGTTTTTGAGTTTGCTTCAACTATGTATAAGAAATAATAACCTGTTTTAAATTTTTTTACTTCGTAAGCTAATTCTCTTTGTCCCATATTTTTTTCTTCAACAAAGTTAACTTTTCCGTCTGTTAATACCTTTTTCATTTCTTCAGCTGTAGCTTTGATTTCAGCTTCTTCCATATCTGGTCTAACAACGAACATTATTTCATATTTATTCATTCTTTGCACCTCCTTCTGGCCTATGGCTACACTACTATGTGCAGCAAGGAGTATTTTTTAATACTCGCATGTATTATAGCAAACAATTAATTATATGTCTAGTTTATTTGCTAATTTATTTTATTTTTGTGTTATAATGAATTTAGGTGAAATATATGAAATTAATTGAAAAGAAATGTCCAAATTGTGGAGCTAATCTATCATTTGATGAAAATGATAAAGTCACTAAGTGTGACTATTGTAAAAGAGAGTTTGAAATCGAAAGAGATGCACAAGATCAAATTAATCTTGTAATTGGAGAAACTGGTAAAAGTGTTTTAAAGTATTTCTTCATAAGCCATATGGTTATTGGTATAATATCAGTTATTATATTTTTAGTCATTTTTGGATTTGTTATATTTGGAATCTATACTGGTATATCTTCTACAAATAAAAGTAAAGCTAGAGAAAATACTTATCTTACTGACGTTAATGATATTGAGAATGAAGATTATGTTTTTTTAGATACTCAAGCTACTATTAAAATTAGACAAGAAAATTCTTTAATGGTTGATTTTAAACAAAAAGGATCTCTAAAAAGAGAAAAAATATATGTTATATCTAATGATAATGGAAATTATTTAATTCCTGTATATAAAGGTGTTTATACAGATAATGAAACTACTTATACTATATTCACTCCTGTTATTTATGAAAACGTTAAATTCGATTATTGGGGAAATATTACTAGTAATTTAGGTACTGGTAAAGTTGAATGTCCTACTGTATACTTTAATTTAGAACATTCTGAATATTCAGTTGGATATGAAAATATAAATGATTTATATAACGCTACAATTAAGCAATACGAGGAAGACTACGAAATAAGTGAAAAATAAAAAGAAGTTTGATACTTCTTTTTTTATTTGTAATAAAAACCAACAAAGTTTTGTCCTAATTTTTCTTTTTGTCCCATTGCTGATGCTCTATGTGAATAATACTTATCACTGGTAATAGTATCAATTGGGCTTTCTTTTATATGTTTTATTCCTTTATTTTCTAATTGTTTTCTGATGGCTTTATTCATATCAATATGAAAACCATCTTCTTTTTCTATAATACAATCTTTCCATAATTCTTTATCAGTTGCCCATAATGGATACTTATCATATATATAATTTTCTTTTTTTGCACAGCTTCCTACGTATACATATAAATCTTCTATATTACTATTATATTCTTTAATTAGTGCTTCTATTGTTGCTGCTGGTAATTTTCTATCTATATATGATGCTCCACAGTGAGATAAAGCTGTTACGTCCTTTTCTCTATCTTCTACTATTAATATTGGACAATCTGCCATTTGATTTCCAAGTACAATTCCTTTAGTTGCTTTTGTTAATATAAATATATCTGTGGGTATTAGATTATACCAGCAATCATCTTTTATTAATTCTTCGGTAATTACAGTATATTTTCCATCTTCATAGTTCAATTTATTTTTATCTGTTTTTTGATAGGCCTGAAAGATTTTATTTTCATTAAAATGATATTTTCCTGCTATTCTCTTTTTTGTTAGTAAAAACTGTTTTCTTATATCACTTTTTGTAAAATGAGATGGATAAAATTTTTTATTTTCACTAAATACTCCATCTTCTTTACCTGTTTCAAATATAAAAATTTTACTTTCTTTTTCCATATTTATCCTCTAAACATTAAATCTAAAATGACATATATCTCCATCTTGCATTAAGTAATCTTTTCCTTCTAGTCTTGCTTTTCCTGCTTCTTTTACTTTTAGTTCACTACCTTGTTCTATTAAATCTCTATATGAAATTACTTCTGCTCTTATAAACCCTTTTTCAAAGTCTGTATGAATTATTCCAGCACATTGCTTAGCATTCATTCCTTTTTTAAATGTCCAAGCTCTTACTTCATCTTTTCCTACAGTAAAGTATGTTGCTAATCCTAAAATATCATATGTTGCTTTTATTAATTTATTTAATCCTGAATCATCTAATCCTAGGCCTTCTAACATTTCTTTTTTATCTGCTTCATCTAATTCACTAAGTTCTTCTTCTACCTTTGCACATAGACTTACTACCTGAGCATTTTCTAATTTAGCATATTCTTTTACTTCTTTTACATATTTATTATCTTCACTATCTAGTTCTGACTCACTAATATTTGCTAAATATATAATTGGCTTTTTAGTTAAGAAGCTATATGATTTTAATAATTTATCTTCCTCTTCTGTATATTTAATTTGTCTTAGAGGAATATTCTTTTCTAGTGCTTCCTTTGATTTTTCTAATGCTTCTACCTCTAATAAATCATCTTTGTTCTTTGTTGTTCTTGCTTTCTTAGCTACTCTCTCTAGTCTATTATTTATTATTTCTAAATCTGATATTGCTAACTCTAAGTTTATTGTTTCTATATCTCTAATTGGATCTACACTACCATCAACATGAATTATTTTTCCATCTTCAAAGCATCTTACTACTTCTACTATGGCATCTACTTCTCTTATATGAGATAAAAATTTATTTCCTAAACCTTCTCCTAATGAAGCTCCTTTTACTAATCCTGCTATATCTGTAAATTCATATGCAGTTGGTATAAATCTTTCTGGATTATACATTTCTTTTAATACATCCATTCTTTCATCTGGTACTGTAACTATACCTACATTAGGTTCTATAGTTGCAAAAGGATAGTTTTCTGCTAATATTTTTTGATTTGTTATGGCATTAAATAATGTTGATTTTCCTACATTTGGTAATCCAACTATTCCTGCTGTTAAACTCATAATAATTCCTCTTTTCTTTTTTTTCGTCAATATTATATCATATTTATTTTTATTTTTAAAAAAATATATGATTTTATTCATATATTATTTTTCTTGTATCGATTCTACTATTAATGAACTATTTTCTTTACATTTAATATTATCTTCTTTTGGAATCACAATATTTAACATATATACTTTATTATTTATTTCTGTTACATAATAATATGTTGTTTCACTTTTATCGTTACTAGTATATAATTGCCATTCTAAATTATTTATTTGTTTTGTCTCAACTTTGTAGAATGCACTTTGTTCGTAATAATATGCTAATTTCTTCAAATACTTTTCTGGATTAGTTTCATCTTTTACTCTTCCTAAAGTAAATGTACATGTATTATATGTATTACTTTTATCAATTATTTCATAGTCATACTGAGAGTTGTCATTAAATGATGTAGGCTTATAATCTTCTGGAATATATACTGAAAATGTATTAGGTATATTAGCTTTAGTATCATATTTTATAATTCCATCAAATGAATCGTCTATCTCAATTTCTTCTTTATTTGAGTTAACTAAACTATAGAAAAATGTAAAGGATGCTAATATTGTAACTGATAATAATACTACAAATATTGCTTGGACTATTATTCCTAATATTAAGGCAATAATGCTAGTTCCACCTTTTCTCTCACATATTTTTTTAATTTCATATAATGGCCTGTCTTTATTTTGGCTCTTAATAATCTCTACTTTTCTTTTTGCTTTATTAATATAGAAAGTATTAAATCCTACTCCAAGTAATAATCCTAAACATATTGATACAATAATGTAATTAATACCAAGATATAATAATCCTAAATATATTGCATAATAAAGTAAAGCATATATATATTGCTTTCTATATAAAAGATATAAAAAGTTGAAGAACATGGCTGCAAAGTTAATTGGTTTCCCTCCAATTTTAGGATAATTATTTCCTACATATGCAGCTAATAAATCATCATCTGATATATGTTCTAACATTTCATTTGTATTATTTTCATTTATATTATTTAATTGTTTTTCTTCTGAAATGTTTTTTTCATCAGGTTTTTGTGGATTATTATTTTGATTATATAAAAGATCTGTTCCAGACTGATGAATATCATAGTTATTACTTTGTGTAGAGCCAATATTATACATACTATTTAGATCGTTACTTCCTGATATTCCTATATTATTTGTATTATTACTGACATTATTACTATTATTATTAACAGTATCTTGATTATTCCCATATAACTTATTTAGATCATCATTCATATTATTACTCCTTATTATATTGTTATTATAACATAAAAAAAGACTTTATAATTATAAAGTCTATAATGTTGGAAATACATTTGGTCCTATAGGTAATCCTATAATGTACCATCCTATTATTAGTAATATCCATGTTGCAGAAATTATTAAGAAGTATGGCATTACTAAATTGAATGCTCTTCTTAACGTATATGGTTTTTCCTTGTTTAAATTATATATATTTAGATATGATATATAAATTACAGAAGATGCGAGTACAGGTGTTATACCATTAGTCATAGAGTCTCCTGCTCTCATAATTATTTGAGCAAATTGTGGAGAAATATTTGATTGCATAAATAATGGTACAACCACTGGTGAAAAGATTAACCATTTATTAGCAGAACCTGTATATAATAAGTTTGATAATGCTATAAATATTAATGATACTACTATTAGAGCTATTCCACTTAAATTTAAATAGTTCAATAAATCAGCTAACCATGAAGCTATTATCATACCTATATTAGTTCTTTTTAGTATAGCTATGAACTGAGATGCAATAAATATTACAATTATAGTTGAACCTATATTTTCAAAACCTTCTGTTGCTTTATTAATTAGATCTTTATCATTCTTTATTGATTTTGATGCTATTCCATAAGCTAAACCTGTCATTATAAAGAATAATGATACTAAATAAGTGAATCCATCTTGGAAGTAAGAATTTTCTCCAAATAATTGGTTGAGATAAGTGTTCTCTTCCATATCTAGTAACATACCTGACCATGGAAGATTTGGAATTAATGAATAAACAAATATAAATATTACAATAATTCCTACTATTAAAGAGTTTCTTAAACCTTTCTTTTCTCTCTTTTCTTGTTCAATTTGCTTTTGTTCTTCTTCTTGTAAACTTATTGCTCTATATTGCTCTGTTGTTGCAAATTCTTCTTCTTTTTTATATTTACCTATTTTAGGAGATATAATTTTTTCTATTATTATTGTTCCTACTATAGATAATACCACTGAAGCAACTATTATAAAGAATAAGTTACTTGTTAATGATATATGAGTTGTATCATCTATAAGCATTGCTGCCATTTTTGTATTATTTATTAATGCTACTTCTGTTGAACCTACAAATAATGATACTCCATATCCAAATGATACTCCACAGAACGCTGTGATAATACCTAGAATTGGATTTCTTCCATTTATAAAATATATAAGTGCTACTAAAGGAATTAAAATAGCATATCCAACATCATTTATCAAAGATGATATTGTAGCTATAAATATTATTATAAATGTTAATGTTTGTTTTGGTATTTTCTTTAAATATCTTTTAGAAAATGCTTCTATTAGACCTGTAGCTTCAGCTATTGTTATACCAATTAGGGAGATTATTAAACTTCCTAATGGTCCAAAACTTAAAAAGTTTTTAGCTGCATTGCTTATCATAAATTTTATTCCATCAAAACTTAGCATGTTTTCTACAGCAACTAATGTTGGCTCTAATTCATATGTCTTTTCATTTACAACACGATAAGTTGCTTGCATTTCTAGTGATGATAATAATGCACTTATTAGTACTATAAATATTATCAACATAAAATATATTGTTATTGGATGAAAATAAAATTTTTTAAGTCTTAATCTTTTTCCTTCTTTCATATTATTGTCCTTCCTGTGAAATAATTTTTTTTAATTTCTTATTAAATTCTATTCTTGGAATTAAAACAGTTCTTCCACAATTAAGACATTTGATTTTTATATCAGCACCAACTCTTGTTATTTCCCATTCATTGCTTCCACAAGGATGTTGCTTTTTCATAACTACTCTAGTTCCTAGGGTATAAGTCATATTATTTTCCATTATGCACCTCTATCTGTGGATATGGTATTTTTATCTTTGATTCTTCAAATGCCCTTTTTATTTCTTTTCTTAGGTATCTTTCAACTGCATAGTGTTGCATTGTTTCTGTTTCTACTGTTACTCTGTATACTAAACTTGAATCTGCTAATTCTATGATTCCTAATACTTGTATATCACCTTTAGCATGTTCAATATTTCCATTTAATTTCTTTGCTAATTCGTTTAGTACTTTTTCTACTTTATCTGCATCTTCTTCATATGCAACTCCAACATCTACAATTGCTAATGAATTATTTAAACTGTAATTAACTAGTTTATCTAAGTAATGATTAGCTATTATTTTTGTTTGGCCTTTATAATTTTTAATTCTAGTAGTTTTTAATCCTAAAAATACTACTTGACCTATAAATCCATCTACTTCAATTGTGTCTCCAACTTCATATTGGCCCTCTGTTATAATTGAGAATCCGGCTATTAAGTCCTTTGCTAAATCTTGGAAAGCTAATCCTATTATTGCTGTAGTAATACCTAATCCAGCAACAATTGATGTTACATTAACTCCAAATGTTCCTAATATGCTAACTAATACAACAATTACTATAATGTATTTAATAATGTTTAATAATAATGTAACTAATGTTTCTACTCTTTGATTATGGTATTTTGTATTTTTACCCTTTTTTATTACTCTAACAATAATTCCTCTAATAATATTGTATACAACTATTCCAATTATTATATTTATTAATGAATACAATATTGGTTTTAAATCAATGGTCATATTAAGAATATCTACTTTCATATTAACCTCTATCTTCTAATTTCATTATTTCTAAGATTCTATTTAAGTCATTACTGTTTACAAAGCTAATCTCTATTTTATTATTTTTTACTTTTACTTTTGTTCCTAGTTTTTCACATAAATCATCTTGTATATACTTATATTCATTATTAGATTTATTAGTTTTATTTATTTTATGAGTTCTAACATATTCATCTTTTTGTTGTGTTAGTGACTCTAATTCTCTTACACTTAAACCATCTTCAATTACTTTATTAGCTAGTTGTTCTTGTTGATCTTTGTTTTCTAATTTACTAAGAACTCTAGCATGTCCCATTGAAATTTTCTTTTCTCCAACTTCTTTTTGTATAGATTCAGGTAAGTTTAGTAGCCCTAACATATTTGTTATATGACTTCTACTCTTTCCTAATCTCTCTGCTAATTGCTCTTGTGTAATTCCTAAAGTATCTTGTAATTTTTTATAAGCTAATGATTCTTCAATAGCACTTAAGTTTTCCCTTTGTAAGTTTTCTAATAGTGCTATCTCCATCATTTCTGTATCATCAAAATTTCTTACAATTGCGGGTATATCTTTCTTTCCTGCTATTTGTGAAGCTTTAACTCTTCTTTCACCAGCTATTATTTCATATCCTTTGATACTTTTTTTAACTATAATTGGTTGAAATACTCCATGTTCTTTTATTGATGCTGCTAATTCTTGTAGTGCTTCCTCATCAAAAATCTTTCTAGGTTGGTATGGATTACTTCTTAATTCATCTAATTTAATATCAATTATTTCTTCTTTAGGTGTCTCATTTATTATCTTTTCTTCTACTTTTTCATAATTAATTGGTTCATTGTAGAATAATTCTTCTAAACCTCTACCCAAAGCTCTTCTTTTTGTTGATGTTTCTTGTCCATTATTTTCCATTTCTTGCAATCACTTCCTTAGCTAAGTTAATATATGCTTCAGATCCTCTACTCTTTGGATCATAAGCAATTATTGGTTCTCCATGTGATGGAGCTTCTGTAAGTCTAACTAATCTTGGAATTATTGTATTATATACTTTTTCTTTAAAGAACTTTCTAATGTCATCTACTACTTCAAATCCTAAATTAGTTCTTGAATCTAACATAGTTAATAGAACACCTTCAATATCTAATGTTGGATTTAAATTCTTTTGGGCTAACATTATTGTTCTTAAAAGTTGTGTAATTCCTTCCAATGCAAAGAACTCACATTGAACTGGAATAATAACTGAATTTGATGCTGTTAAAGCATTTGTTGTTATTATTCCTAATGATGGAGAACAGTCTATAATTATATAGTCAAATTCTTCTCTAATTAGATCTATATGTTTTTTTAGTTGTTCTCCTTTAGAAAATGTAGTTTCTTGTCTACTCTTTTCTATTAATTCAATATCTAGTCCAGCTAAATTTATTGTTGCTGGTAGTACATATAAATTCTTGTATTTTGTTTTAATCATTGCGTCTTTTATTTCACATTCATCTATTAAAACACCATATGCACTCTTTTCTATTTCACCTTTATTTATTCCTACACCAGTAGTTGTATTTCCTTGAGGATCCAAATCTATTAGAAGTGTTTTTTTCCCTAATACTGCTAATGATGCAGAAAGATTTATACTAGTAGTAGTTTTACCTACTCCACCTTTTTGATTTACTAACGATATAACCTTTCCCATCTAATCACCCATTTTTCATTTTCAATTATTATTGTACCAAATATCTTTATTTTTTTAAATGATTTTATCTAAATTTAATAATAAATAAAAAACCTAAGTTTTTATTCTTTAGGTTTTTCTTATTTATTAATTTTTACTATCACTTGATATGATTTTTCAAAATCCATTTCATCTATAGTTATATCTATTCCATGTCTTTTCAACTCATCTGCTAGATCTCTAATTTTACTAGTTGCTTCCTCTATTGTGTATTCTCTTTTTTCTTCTGCTTCATTTGAGACATAATCAGTTGGAGTTAATTCTGTAAAATTATCATTATCTGATGGTTTGAAATAGTCTCCAGTTGGTTTATTTACTTCAGGAATTGATTGTTCTTGAACTATTCCTTCTGCTGGAGTTAAGAACTTAAAGTTATCTCCTCCAATTGCTGGACCTGATCCATTATTATTAATATTAAGTAATGAATCTAAACCACCATTTTGTGTTGAATCAATTGTTTCAAAATCATTAGCATTTTCTTTTATTTGATTTATATCTACTTGTTCAACTAAGCTACTAGGATTTATTTGAGTTGGAGCATCAGCTAATAATTCATCATTTCCATTAACTTCTCCATAATTAATAAATTTATTTTCTTGTTGCTCAACTACAGGTTTTTCATCTTCAGGAAAATCCTCTAATGGAGGTGCTATTGTAACTTTTCCATAATTATCTTCTGGAGTTGATAAGTCTGCATTAGGCATTAATGGACTATTATTTACAAAATTGTTTTCTAAAGATATTTCTTTATTAGTACTTCCATTATCTTTTCCATATTCTCTTTTTATTTCTTCTTCTAAAGATCTAACACTCATCTTAGTGTTTACTACTTTTTTTAACATTTCTTTTTGACTATTAGCATCTGGAATATTAAGTAAACTTCTTGCATGTCTTTCGGAAATTTGTTCTTTAAGAAGAGCTTCTTGTACTTCTTCTGGTAAAGATAATAATCTTAACTTATTAGCTACTGCAGATTGGCTCTTACCCATTGTTTTAGCTAATTCTTCTTGTGTCATTTGATCTATTTCTAATATTTTTTGATATGTTCTTGCTTCTTCTATAGGGCTTAAATTTTTTCTTTGTAAATTTTCTAATAAAGCTACTTTTGAGCTTTCTTTGTCATCTAAGTTTCTTATGATTGCTGGAATTTTTGTTAAGCCTGCTAAAGCAGATGCCTTATATCTTCTTTCTCCAGCTATTATTTCATACTTACCATTAACACTTCTTACTATTATTGGTTGTATTACTCCATGTTCTCTTATGGATACAGCAAGTTCTTTTAATGCTTTTTCATCAAAGACTTCTCTTGGTTGAAATCTATTAGGAATTATATCATCAAGATATAAATATACCACTTCGTCTTTAGTCTCATTGTTCATTGCTATCCCTCATTTCATTCTTCATTTACCCTATGTTATCATTATAAACCTTTTTTTTATTTGTTTCAATAATAAAAAAATAACCTTTCGGTTATTTCTTATTACTTATTACCACTAAACTTCTATTGCTGTTTTCTATTGGTAAGTTAAATTGTTCGATTCTTTCGATAATATATTTTTTTTCTATTCTGTTCTTTACTTCTTGTGTAATCTCTTCATCTATATTACCTTTCATAGCAATTAGCTTTCCTTCTTTATTTAGTAGATGCATTGTATATGTTAATAGTTTTTCAATATTTGCTACAGCTCTTGCAGTAACAACATCATATTTTTCTTTTAGGTCTTCTCCTCTAACATGTATAGCTTTAATATCTTTTAATTCTAACTCATTTATTATTTCATTAAGATAGTTAACTCTTTTTTGTAAGGCATCTACTAATGTAATTTTTAAATTAGGATACATTATTTTTAATACAATACCTGGAAAACCAGCTCCTGTACCTACATCACAAAGAGTTTCTGTGCTGTTTAAATCAATTACTCTTTTAATTGTTAGGCTATCATAGAAATGTTTAAGATATACTTCTTGTTCTTCTGTAATTCTTGTTAAATTAATTTTGTTATTCCATTCTATTAACAATTTATAAAAATGATCTAGTTTTTGTAATTGTTCTTCTGTAATATCTATATTTATGTTCTTTAATTCTTCTATAAATTGTTCCTTATTCATTCTTTCCATACTCCTTTTTTAAATAAACAGATAGAATGGAAATGTCTGATGGATTTACTCCACTAATTCTTATTGCTTGAGCTATTGTTGTTGGTCTTACTTCTTTTAGTTTTTGTCTTGCTTCACTTGCAATATTTGTTATTTTGTCATAGTCAATATCTTGTGGAATTTGCTTTTTCTCTAATTTAATTAACTTTTCGGCTTCTTTATATGCTTTAGCAATATACCCTTCATATTTTAGATATATTTCTACTTGTTCTTTAATTTCTGATTCAAACGGAAATTCTTTGAATTTTTCTAAGAATTCTATTGTTATTTCAGGTCTTTTTAATAATTGTTCAAATGTTAAAGTTGCATTTGGTATTTGAATATTAATGTCATTAAACTCTTTTTCAACTTCTTTTGTTATTTTTAGTTTATTATTTTGAGTCCATTCTAATAATTTCTTTATATTTTCTTCTTTTTTATCTAGTTTTTTTAATTGTTCATCGTTAATTAGCCCTACTTCATATCCATATCTTCTAAGTCTTTGATCAGCATTATCACTTCTTAATAACAGTCTAAATTCTGCTCTTGAAGTTAATAATCGATAAGGATCTCTAATTCCTTTTGTAATAAGATCATCTATTAGTACACCTATATATGCTTCATTACGTTTTAAGACTAGTGGTTCTTTTCCTTCTATTTTTAATGATGCATTTATTCCTGCCATTAATCCTTGACAAGCAGCTTCTTCATATCCACTAGTTCCATTTATTTGCCCAGCAGTAAATAAATTTTCTAAAACTTTAGTTTCTAAGGAGTTCTTTAATTGAGTTGGATATATTGCATCATATTCTATTGCATATCCATATTTCAATATCTTTGCATTCTCAAATCCTGGTAATGAATGAACCATTTTTTCTTGAATTTCAGGAGGCATTGAAGTTGAAAATCCTTGTAGATACATATCATCATAATATCTGCTTTCTGGTTCGATAAATAGTTGATGTCTTTCTTTATCTGAAAATCTTACTACTTTATCCTCTATAGATGGACAATATCTTGGACCAATCCCTTCTATATCATCTAATGCTCCATACATACTAGATTTATTAAGGTTTTCTCTAATGATTCTATGTGTTTCTTCTGTTGTATATGTTAAATGACATGGTATTTGATCTTCTATTTTATAACAAGGTTCAAGATCAAAACTAAATGTTAATAGTTTATTATCTCCTGGTTCTATTCTAGTCTTACTAAAATCTATAGATTTTCTATCTATTCTTTGAGGTGTTCCGGTTTTTAACCTTTTGATTGTAAATCCGTATTCTTTTAATTTATCACTTAAATGATTAGATGGCTTTTCTCCATGTGGACCTTGTCTTGTTCTAGTATTACCTACTAGTATATCAGCTTTTAAATATGTTCCAGTTGTTAGTATAACTATTCTAGATTCTATTTTTTCTCCATTTTCTAGAATTATTCCTTTAACTATTTTGTCTTGTACTATTAGGTCTTCAACCATTCCTTCTTTTATTGTTAGATTATCTAATGAATTTAGCTCATTTAGCATTTCTTTTGGATAAGCTATTTTATCTCCTTGAGCTCTTAATGATTGTACAGCTGGACCTTTAGCACTATTTAACATTTTAATTTGAAGATGAGTTTTGTCTGCTACTTTACCCATTACTCCACCTAAAGCATCTATTTCTCTTACTACTATACCTTTTGCACTTCCTCCAATATGAGGATTACATGGCATATCAGCTATATTTTTTATATTACTGGTTACTAATAAGGTTTTATGTCCTTTAACAGCAGAAGCATGAGCAGCTTCACATCCTGCATGTCCTCCACCTACTACTATAATGTCATACATTGTTTCACCTTCTCTATTTTCCTAGGCAGAATCTTGAAAACATTTCATCTAATAATTCTTCTTCATAACTAGAACCATTAATTGTTCCTAATTCTTCCCATATACTCTTTATATCTAATTCAATCATATCTATTGGTATATTATTGTTAATTGATTTTTCTATATCTTCTACTCTTTCTAAACATTTTCTTAAAATGCTTATGCTTCTAGTATTACTTAAATATGTTGGATCTTTGGTTTCAATTTCCTCCATATTAAATAATTCTGATATCTTGTTCTTTAATTCTTCTATACCTTTATTTTCTATTATACTTAATTCAATAATCTTATCTTTATCTATATTAAGTTCATCTCTATTAATTTTTGACTCTAAATCATTTTTATTAATAATTACTAAATATTTTTTATTATTAAGTTTTTCTAATAACTCCCTAATATCATCTGTTAGTTCCTCATTATTATTTAACATAAATAGTATTAAATCGGATTCATCCATTATCTTTTTACTTTTTTCAACTCCTAGTGCTTCTATTTTATCGTTTGTTTCTCTAATTCCTGCTGTATCAATCATGTTTAAAATAATACCATTTATTCTTATTTGT
This sequence comes from Bacilli bacterium, assembly GCA_017519965.1. The sequence continues at coordinate 88,563 of JAFWRK010000048.1, read as the reverse complement.
CCTTCAACTATATCTCTTGTAGTACCTGCAATGTCTGTTACTATTGCTTTATCTTCTTGTAATAATGTGTTTAATAATGAACTCTTTCCAACATTAGGTCTTCCTATAATTGATGTTTTTATTCCATCTTTGATTATTTTTCCATTTTCTGACTCTTTTAAAATCTTATTTATTTTATCTTTTAGATTTTTAATCTTTGGTTTTAGAATATCTTCTGTAATTATATCAACGTCATCATATTCTGGATAATCAATATTAACATTAATATTTGATATTATTTGCACCATATCATTTCTTAATTCATTAATTAGATTTGATGTTTTTCCTTCTATTTGATTAGCAGCCATTTTTCTTTGGGTATCAGTTTTGGCATTTATCATATCCATTACTGCTTCTGCTTCTAATAAATCAATTCTTCCATTTAAAAAAGCTCTTTTTGTAAATTCTCCTGGTTCTGCTAATCTGCATCCTTTTTCTAATAGAAGTTCTAATACCTTATTTGTAGGAGCTATACCACCATGAGTATTTATTTCTACTGTATCTTCAGCTGTAAAAGTTCTAGGAGCCTTCATTATAGTTACTAGCACTTCATCTATTACTTCATCATTATTAACAATTTGACCATAATTGATTGTATGTGAGTCTACTTTTTCTAAGTTATTTCCTTTAAAAATTCTATTAACTATAGAAATAGATTCATCTCCACTTACACGAATAATGGCAATAGCACCTACTCCTTGACTTGTTGCAATTGCGCAAATAGTATCATTCATAGTGTCCCTCCTTTTTCCTGCACATATTATAGCATATATTTAAAATAAAAAAAAGAAGATTTAATCTTCTTTTGGTTTAATTACTACATAACGGTGTGGTTCTTCCCCTTCACTCTCTGTATATACCTTTTTATTATTAGTTAAAGCATTATGTACAATTCTTCTTTCATAAGAATTCATATAATCTAGTTTTGCTTCTATTTTGCTATTAGCAACTTCTTTTGCTACTTTTTTTGCTAATCCTTCAATTCTTTTTTCATGTTTTTTGTTATACTCATTTACATCTATTACATATTTATAATTTTTACCTATCATCTTATTAATATGTAGTCCTACATAAAATGATAAAGCTTTTAAGTTTTTACCATTTTTACCTATTAATAATGCATCATTATCTGAATATATCATATAGTTAGGTACTTCTTCTTTATTCTTTAGCTCAACTTGTGCATTAAAACCTAAATCTTTTAATAATTTTATTAAATATTCTTTAATGTATTTTACTACTTCTCTTTTTTCGATTACTTCTATTTCTACTTTTGATGATTTAAATAATCCACCTTTTTGAGAACTAATTTCTTTTATTATTAAATTTTCTTCAACCTCTTGTAAATCCTCTTTTGCATTTATAATTGCTTCTTCTTTAGTTTTTCCTGTATAATTATGCTTTTCCATTTGCTTCCTTACTCCTTTTAACTAATATATTTTGAACTATTGTAAATGCATTAGATGTTACCCAATATATTCCTAGTGCTGAAGGCATAAATACTGCCATTACAACTATGGTTGCTGTCATATAAATAGGCATCATTTTCATTGTAGGGTCTTGCATATTACCTGTTGAATTCATTTTGAATGAATAATATGTAGTTGCACCTATTAATATGACTAATAATATATATACAAAAAATGTAGATGTACTAATTCCTACACTAGGAGTTGTTCCTAATTGTAATCCTAAAAATTTACCTTCAAATATAGCAGGTGTTCTTTGCACTGCTTCAAAAAATGCTATAAATAATGGTAATTGTAACATTGAGAATAAGCATCCTGACATAGGACTGATATTGTATTTTTTATATACCATCATCATTTCTTGATTTTGTTTAATCATTGACTCTTGATCTTGTTTTCCCTCATATTTCTTTTGAATTCTATTTAATTCAGGTTGTGCCTTTTTTATTAATTCTGATTGTAAAGCTGTTTTTCTAGTTACAGGAAATGCTATCAATCTTATTGCTAAACTAACTATTATCAAAGAAATTGCATAATTACCTATACTCTTTCCTAATAATATTAGAAGGAAAGCCAATGGTTTAACAAAAAAACTATTCCATAATCCTTCGTATTTACCCGATGTGATTTTAAAGTTTTCACACTTTGGAAGTTTACTTATATTTACTCCATTATCTTCATAAGCTTTAATAGTATCTTTGTTCTTTGGTTGGCAAAGTATATTCTCTGTTAAATTTTGACCTGTTACTTCATTTTTAACAGGTTTTTTATTAGAATCAGTCAATGTTTTAGTACAACCTGTTGTTAGCATTAGCATTAAAACAATGATCAATACCTTAAATATCTTTTTATTTTTTTTCATTACAAATATCCTTTCTTATGTTTTGCATTATGTTGTTAAAATCTATTTCAAGTTCATTATAACTCTTATCTAATGCACTTCTTCTTAATATTATAATATAATCTTCTTGATTATTATAGCTTTTTTTGTAATTATCTATTATTGATCTTATTTTTCTTTTATAACTGTTTCTAACAACTGCATTCCCTATTTTTTTTCCAACAGATATTCCAAATCTATCATATTTGTACTCATTATCCTTATAGTATATAACAAAACTATTTGTTTTTTTATATGGGCATTTATTTATGATATTATCAAATTCTTCTTTTCTTTTTACTATATATAATTTTCTCATATTATTCACCTATTTTTATCATTATTATATAAGAGTAAAAAACCACTGTTTTACAGCGGTATTCTATTTACTTAGACTTTTACGTCCTTTACGACGACGACGATTTAAAATATTTGTTTTTTTACGTGCAAAAAATCCTAACTTTTTAGCTTTTTTACGATTGTTTGGTTGATATGTTCTTTTCATCTATTCCACCTCCAGACATAAATCCACCTTATTATAATAATTTTTTATATATTTTGTCAATTAAATTTAATTATTTTGTTTTTCCACAATACTGTTGATAACTTTTAATAACATTGTGACTTATTAATTGTGGAAAATGTGGAAAAGTATATTATAATTATATATATCAATACTTTTATTTGTGGAAAACTCTGTGGATTTCTTGTTGAAAACTTTATAATCTAATTTAAATTTTTATTTATTCACAGGGTTTTGCACAGATTAATATTTTTTAAAAAAATAGGTTTCTTTTTTATTTTATTTGATGTACACTAGTAATCGAAATTTCTAAATCAGGGGAGATGATGGAATGATGAATTATGATTCAATTTGGAATAATTTTTTATCAATTATTCAAACTAAATTAACATCTTTACCATATAAAACCTGGTTTGCTGACACTAAACTTTTAAAAATTGAAAACTCTAAGGCATATATTATTGTTCCTATGCCGATTCACAAAAAGCATCTAGTGGATAATTATAATAATTTGATAATCGAAACATTAAATTCATTAGTGGGTGCTAATTGTGAACTGATATTCTTATTAAGTGAAGAAATAGAAGATGAGATAACAGTAACGGAAGTTAAACCTAATAATAATTTAGAAACTGAGGTAGAGGAGGTTAATTCAAATTTAATCTCTAAATATACTTTTGATAATTTTGTTGTTGGAAATAGTAATAAATTTGCCCATGCTGGTGCACTTTCTGTTGCTGAAAATCCTGGTAAAATGTATAATCCTTTGTTCCTTTATGGTGATAGTGGATTAGGTAAAACCCATTTAATGCACGCAATTGGTAATTATATTGTTAAAAATTCAAATAAAAAAGTATTGTATGTTACAAGTGAGCAGTTTATTCAAGATTTCATCAAAACTAATAGAAAAGATGAAGATGATAGTAATTTTAATTATGTAGATTTTTTTAAAAACAAATATCGTAATATTGATGTTTTAATAATAGATGATATTCAATACTTAGGTGGTGCTACAAAGACTCAACAAGAGTTTTTCCATACTTTTAATAATCTATATAATGATAGTAAACAAATAATAATATCGTCAGATAGGTCTCCAAAAGATCTAAAGGTATTAGAGGATAGATTAAGAACTAGATTTACATGGGGGTTAGAAGTTAATATATTTCCTCCAGATTTTGAATTAAGATCTCAGATAGTAAGAAAAAAAATAATAGCTGAGAAATTAGAAAAAGATATACCTGATGATGTTATTGAATATATTGCAGCTAATACTGGAACTAACGTAAGAGAATTAGAAGGGGCTATTACAAGATTAATCGCATATTCATCTATGATGGGTAGTGCCGATATTACTTTAGATTTAGCAGTGGATGCACTTAAGGATACAGTAAGTAAAGGTATTGGAGAAAAAAATGATGTTCATCGAATTCAAAAAATTGTTTCCGAATACTTTTCAATATCTGTTGAGGATATAAGAAGTAAGAAAAGAAGCTCAAATATTTCTTTTCCTAGACAGATTGCTATGTATCTGTGTAGAGTAATGACAAATGAATCTTTTCCTAAGATAGGATTAGAATTTGGTGGAAAAGATCATACCACTGTTATGCATTCTGTTGAAAAGATAGAAAAAGAAATACGAGTTAATAAAGATTTAGCAAATATCATTGAAAAATTAAAAAAAGATATAGGACTTGTGTAAAAATGAAGACTTATTAACAAGTTTTCCACAAGAGTTGTGTATAATTTTTTATTGATATATAATGATATTAACAAGTTTTCCACATTTTCCACAGTAATAATAATAATATTTAAGAAAGAAGGAATAATAAATGAAATTAACAATTAAAAAAGAACTATTACTTGATGCTTTAAATAAAGTTTCTAAAGCTATATCTACTAAAAACTTAATACCAGTTTTATCTGGAATTAAATTTGATTTAAAAAAGAAAAAATTAACTTTAACAGCTAGTGATAATGATATTACTATTCAAACTACTATAGAATCAGATAAAGAAGAGGATTTTAATGTAGAAAACGAAGGAAGTATTATTATTCAAGGTAAATATATATTAGACATTGTTAGAAAACTACCTGATAACTATATTAATATAGAAGTTATAGATGAATTAAAAATTCTTATTTACACAGATAATAGTGAATTTAATTTAAATGGTATTAGTGAAAGTGAATATCCTAATATAGGTTTAGAAGAAAGTAAAAAGAAAGTTATTATAAAGGCAGGAGCTTTTAAAAATATTGTTAATCAAACTGCTTTTGCTACATCTAACGAAGAAAGTAAACCTGTTTTAACTGGTATAAACTTTAATATTGTTGGTGATGTACTAGAATGTAATTCAACAGATTCTTATAGATTGGCTAGAAAGATTGTTAAATTAGATAAACCTAGTGAAGAAAATTACAACATTGTAATACCTAGTCATAATATTATTGAGTTTTCTAGAATTTTAACTGATGATGAAGAAGATATAGAATTACACATATTTAGTAATAAAATCTTATTTAAAACAGGTAATTTAAAATTTGAGTCAAGATTAATAAATGGAACTTATCCTAATACTTCTAATTTGTTACCTGAAGATTCTTATCTAGTTATTACTACGTCATTAAATGCTTTCTATGATGTTATAGATAGAGTAAGTATCTTAACTAGTGATAAAGAAAAGAATATAGTAACTTTAGAAACATCTGGTGATACATTAATACTTAGAAGTAGTTCAGCAGAAATTGGTAGAGTAGAAGAAAAGATGCCAATTACAAAGAATAATAATGAAGATATAAAGATATCATTCAGTGCAAAGTATATGATGGAAGCTTTAAAAAGTTTTTCAACAGAAACTGTGGATATTCATTTTGTAGGAGAAGTTAAACCTATATTAATAAAATCTACAGAGGATGAAACTTTAACTCAATTAGTTTTACCTATTAGAACTTATTAAAATTATCCCCAATTTTTGGGGATTTTTTATTTTTTATTTTTTTTCGACAAATTTCAACATAATTCGACAATTATTCTTGTTATCCTTTTTTCGAGAACTTTAAAAGTTCTTAGTTAGGGGGATTTTATGAAATATGAGATAAGTAATGGAACTTTAGCAGTTTTGCCTAATAATGAAGGAGATAGTTTAGTATATGAGGATAATGATCGTTATATTGTAAATCAAAGTCCTTATGAAATAATGGAATCTAGTTGTTTATATTTTGGTAGTAGTTATAATGGAAGAAAAGAGGGAGCAAAAGATATTTTAGGAGCTGAATATAAAGTTCCTATTATTGTAGATGATTCTGATAATATAATAGTATTCCCAACAACTTCCCCATTATCACAAGATTGTATTTGGATTTCATTAAAACATGTTAAAAAGTATGAAAAAGTAGATGCTTATACAACTAAAGTTTGCTTTGATAATGGTAAAGAAATATTAGTTCCTAATAGTTATAGAAGTATTGAAAATCAAATTTCAAGAGCTTCTAGACTTGATTATGTCATGCGTAATAGAAAAAGTAACAAAAAATAGCTTAAAAAGCTATTTTTTAGTGCTTTTAAAGGCCATTTATGGTATAATAGGTCTTGTATGTATAGGAATACTTGTTTAGGGGATAGGTGATTATATGTTTCTTTTTAACGGGTATAAATGAAGATAACCAAAATTAATCTTAGTAATTTTAGAAATTATCACAATATTAATATTAAATTAAATGATAAAATGAATATTTTTGTTGGAGATAATGCTCAGGGAAAAACAAATATCTTAGAATCTATAGTTATTTTAGCTTTAACTAAGTCACATAGAGTTGTGAATAATCCAAATATAATTACATTTGGAAAAAATAGTTGTAAGTTAGAATGTAGCGTAAAAAAAGATAAATTAATTTCAAAATTAGAAGTAATTTTATCTGAAAATGATTTAAAAAAACTATATATAAATAAAACTCAAATTAAAAGAGTATCAGATTATATATCTTATTTGAATGTTATTGTTTTTTCTCCTGATGATTTGGAAATTGTAAAAGGATCACCCAATGTACGTAGAAATCTCTTAAATATTGAGCTTTCTCAAATGTCAAAAGTATACCTTAATACATATAATGAATATAATAAAATCTTAAAAACAAGAAATGAATATTTAAAAATTCTTTATAGTAATAGTATTTCTGATAAAAGTTATTTAGATGTTATTACCGAAAAACTTATTGAAAAAAGTATTATTATATATCAAAAAAGAAAAGAATTTATAGATCTTATTAATGAAAATATCAATAATTATTTTAATATTATTACAGGTGAAGATGATTTAAAAATTGAATATGTAAATAATCTTGATATTAAGGATTATAGTTCAGAGGAAATTAAAAAGAAGTATTCTGATAAATTAAAGAAAAACTATAATAGAGAACTTCAAAATGGAATGACTTTGTATGGCCCTCATAGAGATGATTTTATATTTAATTTAAAGGGTAATGATTTAAAAATATATGGTTCTCAAGGACAACAAAAATTATCTATTTTGTGTTTAAAGTTATCTGAAATACCTATATTTAAAAAAATAACTAATTTTTATCCTGTTTTATTATTAGATGATATTTTTAGTGAATTAGATTTAAAAAAAAGAAATAAATTATTAAAATTGATAAATGAATTTAATATTCAAAGTATTGTTACTACTACAGATTTAAAGAATATTAATAAAAAAAGTATAGAAGATGCTTTCATTTATGAAGTGAAAAATGCAAATATTGCTAGAAAGTAGGGAAGTTTATGAAAGAAGAAATAGTAGAAAAAGAATATGATGCTTCTGCGATACAGGTTTTAGAAGGGTTAGAAGCAGTTAGAAAACGTCCTGGTATGTATATTGGTTCTACAGAATCACGAGGTTTACATCATCTTGTTTGGGAAATTGTAGATAATGCAATTGATGAAGCTTTAGCAGGATATTGTAAGCATATTGAGGTTATAGTTGGTAAAGATAATAGTATAACTGTTAAAGATGATGGTAGAGGAATACCAGTTGATATTCATCCTAAAACTGGTAAAAGTACTGTGGAAACTGTTTATACTGTATTACATGCAGGTGGAAAATTTGGTGGAGGAGGATATAAAGTATCCGGTGGACTTCATGGAGTTGGTGCTTCTGTTGTAAATGCATTAAGTGATTGGTTGGAAGTTAGAGTTTATAAAAATGGAAATGTTTACTATCAAAGATTTAGTAAAGGTGGTAAACCGGAAGATCAATTAAAAATAATAGATAAATGTGATGAAAAAAGAACAGGAACTACAGTACATTTCTTACCTGATGATGAAATATTTACTGAAACTACAGTATATGATTATGACATATTAAAAACTAGGTTAAGAGAGCTTGCTTTTTTAAATAAAGGTTTACGTATTACTTTATATGATGAGAGAGAAGAAAATAAAAAAGATAGTTTCTATTATGAAGGTGGAATAATTGAATATATTCAAATGTTAAATTCTACTAAGCACCCAATTCACGATTCAATTATTTATGTTGAAGGACAACAAAGTGTTAAAGTTGGTCCTAAAGATAACGAATCTACTTTAGATATCGAGTTGGAAGTAGCTCTTCAATATAATGAAACTTATAATTCAAGTATTTATTCATTTGTTAATAACATTATTACTCCTGAAGGTGGTACTCATGAGGATGGTGTAAGAAATGCTTTAACAAGAATATTAAATAATTATGCTAGAAATAATAATATATTAAAAGAAAAAGATGATAATCTTTCTTCTGATGACGTTAAAGAAGGTTTATCAATGATTATTTCAATTAAGCATCCAAATCCTCAATTTGAAGGTCAAACTAAAACAAAATTGGGTAATGCTGAAGCTAGAAGAGTTGCTAATGATATCTTTTCTGAAGCTTTTGATAGATTTTTAATGGAGAATCCTGATCAAGCAAGAATTATTGTTGATAAAGCTATGACAGCAAGTAGGGCAAGAGTAGCTGCTAAAAGAGCTAGAGAACTTACAAGAAGAAAAGGTGATTTAGATGTTACTAACTTCTATGGAAAATTATCTGATTGTAAAAGTAAAGATGCGAGTGAATGTGAAATATTCTTAGTCGAGGGAGATTCTGCAGGTGGTTCTGCTATTAAAGGTAGAAATTCTATGACTCAAGCAATTCTTCCTTTGAGAGGTAAAATATTAAATGTTGAAAAAGCTAGACTTGATAGAGCTTTAAACAATGAAGAAATAAGAACTATTATTACTGCATTTGGTACTGGTATTGGTGAAGAATTTGATCTATCTAAGTTAAGATATCATAAGATTATAATTATGACAGATGCTGATGTTGATGGTAGTCATATTCGTGTATTGCTTTTAACATTATTCTATAGATTCTTTAGACCTATAGTTGAAGCTGGTCATGTTTATGCTGCTCAACCACCTCTTTTCTGTATTAAACATGGTAAAGTTATTAAATATGTTTTAAATGAAGAAGAAAGAGATGAATATTTAGCAACTTTATCTCCTAATACTAAGTATGATATAGCTCGTATGAAAGGTTTAGGAGAGATGGATGCAGAAGAACTTAATGAAACAACAATGGATATAAATAAAAGAATTTTAAGACAAATAACAGTAGAGGATGCACAAGCTGCAGATGAAGTATTTAATAAACTAATGGGTGAAGAAGTTGAACCTAGAAGAGAATTTATTGAAACTAATGCAACTTATGTTGAAAACTTAGATATATAGGAGGGTAAGGTATGGATCGTTTAGAAAAGAATAATATTGTAAAAGAAGTAGAAGACTCATTTCTAGAATACTCAATGAGTGTTATAGTTGCTCGTGCTTTACCTGATTTAAGAGACGGTTTAAAGCCAGTACATAGAAGAATTTTATATTCAATGTATTCTTCGGGATATACTCCTGATAAACCTCATAAAAAGAGTGCAAGAATTGTTGGAGATGTTATGGGTAAATTTCACCCACATGGTGATTCTTCAATTTATGAAGCAATGGTAAGAATGGCTCAAGACTTTTCTTATCGTTATATGTTAGTAGATGGGCATGGTAACTTTGGTAATATTGAAGGTTATGGTGCTGCAGCAATGCGTTATACTGAATCAAGATTATCAAAAATATCATTAGAATTATTAAGAAATATAAATAAAGAAACAGTTGATTTTACCCCTAACTTTGATGAGAGTGAAAGGGAACCTTCAGTTTTACCTTCTAGATTTCCTAATATATTAGTTAATGGTACTACTGGTATTGCTGTTGGTATGGCTACTAATATACCACCACATAATTTAAGTGAAGTTATAGATGGTTGTGTTGCATATATAGATAATCCAGAAATCGAATTAGATGAAATGATGCAATATATTAAGGGTCCTGATTTTCCTACAGGTGCTATTATTCTAGGTAATAGTGGAATAAGACAGGCTTATGATACTGGAAGAGGAACTATTACTATTAGAAGTAAAGCTACTATAGAAGAAGAAAATGGTAAACAATATATAATCATTGATGAAGTTCCTTATGGTGTTAACACTTTAGATTTAAAAAATAAAGTAGCCGAGTTAGTTCATAATAAAACAATTGAGGGTATTTCCGATTATCATTCAGATTTAAAAGATGGAATTAAGATTACTATAACTTTAAAAAGAGATGCAAATGCTCAAGTAATTTTGAATCAATTATATAAGCATACTGATTTTCAAAAAACTTATGGAATTATATTTTTAATGCTTGATCAAGGTGTTCCTAAAACCTTAGGTTTAATTGATATTATTAAGAAATATATTGAATTCCAAAAAGAAATAATAATTAGAAGAACTAGATTTGATTTAAATAAATGTGAAGAAAGAGTTCATATATTAGAAGGTTTAAAGATTGCTTTAGATAATATTGATGCTGTTATTAAATTAATTAGAGCTGCAAATTCCGATGATGAAGCAAGAGATGGATTAATGAATAACTTTAAGTTAACTGAAATTCAAGCTAATGCTATTTTGGAAATGAAGCTACGTAGATTAACAGGATTAGAAAGAGAAAAAATCGAGAATGAATTAAATGATCTTTTGATACAAATTGCTGAGTTAAAGGCTATTTTAGCCAGCGATGAGAGGATTTTAGGGGTAATCAAGGAAGAATTACTAGATATTAAAGAACGTTATGGAGATGAGCGTAAAACACATATTGATATGACTGCTATTGATTATATTGAAGATGAGTCGCTTATTCCTAATGAAGATGTAATTTTAACATTAACTAAGAATGGTTATATAAAAAGATTAAGAAGAGATACTTATAAGACTCAAAATAGAGGTGGAGTAGGTATTAAAGGAATGACTACTAATGAAGAAGATATAGTAGATCAGATGATTTCTTTAAAAACACATGATTATGTATTCTTCTTCTCAAATAAAGGTAAGTTATATCGAATTAAAGGTTATGAAATACCTGAGTTTTCTAGAACTTCTAAAGGATTACCAATAATTAATTTATTACCACTTGAAAAAGATGAGAACATTAGTTCGATATTAAATATTAACTATGATGAAGAAGTTAAATATTTAGTATTTGTTACTAAGAATGGATTAGTTAAGAGAACAGAAGTTAATGAATTTGAATCTATTAGAAAAAGTGGAAAGATTGCTATAAGCTTAAAAGATGATGACGAGTTAATTAGTGTAAATAAGACATGTGGAAAAAGTTTAATCGTTATTGGAGCTAAAAATGGTAAGATGGCAAGATTCGATGAAAATGAAGTAAGAGTTATGGGTAGGTCAGCTGCTGGTGTTAAAGGTATGGATCTAGATGGTAGTACAGTTGTTAGTGCCGATGTCGTTAGTGAAGAAGATCAAATTCTTATTGTTACTGAGAGTGGTTTTGGTAAGATATCACCGGTTAGTGAATATCGTTTAACACATAGAGGAAGTAAAGGTGTTAAAGCTTATAATATTACTGAAAAGAATGGTTTAATGGCAGATCTTGAAAAAGTTGAAAATATAGATAATTATGATTTGATGCTTATTACTAATAGCGGTGTTGTTATGAAGATGCCTTTAGCCCAAGTATCAGTGTTAAAAAGAGCTACTCAAGGATTAAGGCTAATAAATCTTAAAGATGATCAGATAGTTTCTTCGGTTGCTATTGTAGAAAAAGAAGATAATAATGAAGATGTTGAAAATTCAATAGAATCAAATAATAATGAAGAAAAAGACACGCAATAAACGTGTCTTTTTTTATTAGTAAAAATGTAACGCACTATGCGTATTAATTTTCTCATTATTTTTTTATACGCAATTGCGTAACAATTTTTTATACTTTTTTTAGTACGCATTTCACTTATCATTTTTTATTTATTTTTTTCTAATTTTTATGCGTATATTATTTTTAAAATTTCCACAATTTTTTTATAAATTGTTTATTATAGAAAAAAATAAAATATCCACAGATAATGTTTAATAATTTAATTTACTATATTTATTTATCAAATTATTTCCCGGGAAATAATTTAGTAGTATATATTTTATACTTTTTATAATAATTAATTATAGAATTCTTCCTTTTTTACTAAACTATTCATAATTATTAATTATTTCCCGGGAAATAATTTTAATTATGAATAATAATATATTGAATATAAATATTTTATTTATATTTATTCCACCTTTAATGTTTCACGTGAAACATTTTATCAACAATCATTCTTTATTTTGTATTCTAATGAACTATTTTTAATAAAATGTAGTTTATAAGATTATTTCCCGGGAAATAAAATATCAATGTTTCACGTGAAACATTGATAAAATGATTTACAAATAAAACATCTTATATTAAAATAAGTCTGTGCAATGAAAGCGATTGAACCAGGTCAGGATTGGAAAATAGCAGCCTTAAGGTCCAACTTTCATGTGCACTTTTTATTTTGAGGTATAAATATGAATAGTTATGAAAAAAGATTTTTGGATATAGCGTTTGAAGAAGCAAAAAAATCATTAGATTTAAACGAAATTCCGGTTGGGGCCGTAATTGTAAAAGATGGGGTTATTATTTCAAAAGGACATAATTTAAAAGAAAAAAATAATACTGTATTAGATCATGCAGAACTTGTCGCTATTAATAAAGCTTCTAAAAAACTAAATAATTGGCGATTAAATGATTGTGATATTTATGTTACTTTAGAACCGTGTGAAATGTGCGCAGCAGCTATTAAACAAGCTCGTTTTTGTAATATTTTTTGTGCTTTATCTAATGATGATGAAAACACTCATAATAATGTTATTCATATTTTAAATAAAGATAAATCAAACTCTGAAGTTAAATTGTTTAATAATTTGAATCCAGAGGCTGAAAAAAGACTTTTAAATATATTTTTTACAGATAAAAGAAATAAATAATTTCTTTTTTTATGTTATAATATATTTGGTTTGGAGGAATATATATGTATAAAGCTTTATATCGTCATTATAGACCAGTTATTTTTGATGATGTTTTTGGTCAAGGTGTTATTGTTAAAACTTTAAAAAATTCTGTAATTAATAATTCTTTTTCTCATGCATATATGTTTTTTGGTCCTAGAGGTACAGGAAAAACTAGTTTATCTAAAATTTTTGCTAGAAGTGTTAATTGTTTGTCTCCTATTAATGGTAATGCATGTGGAAAATGTGATAATTGCATTATTTCTTATAATAAGGAATGCGTTGATATTATAGAAATTGATGCTGCTTCAAATAATGGTGTTGATGAAATTAGAGAATTAAGAAATAAGATTTCTTTGGTTCCAGCTGAATTAAAATATAAAGTATATATTATTGATGAGGTTCATATGCTTTCCATTGGTGCATTTAATGCTTTATTAAAAACCTTAGAAGAGCCTCCTGAACATGTTATTTTTATTTTAGCAACAACTGATCCTCAAAAAGTTCCTGAAACTATTATTTCTAGATGTCAATGTTTTTCTTTTAAGAGAATATCAGTCAATGATATTTATTCTAATTTAAAAAAAATAAGTGAATTAGAAAAAATTTCTATTGATGATGATGTTTTAAATGAAATTGCTATTGCTTCTAATGGTGGAATGCGTGATGCTCTAGGTATGTTAGATCAACTTCGTTCATTTTGTGATAAAAATATTACTATGAATGATTATGCAAATGTGAATGGTACTATAACAAAAAATGAATTAGATGTTATATATAATGATATATTTAATTCTAATGTAGAAAATATTATTCAGGCTTTGCGCAATTTTAATGATTCGGGTAAAAATATTATAATTATTTTAGAAAATTTGATGCGCTTTGTGCGTGATAAAATTATTGATTTTTATGTTAATAAAAATAATCTTGTTTTTGATATTAAAATTTTGGAAAGATTTGTTTTAAATGTTAATGAAAAAATAAATGATATAAAGAAAAGTTCTAATCCTTATATTTATACTGAAGTTTTTCTTATTAATTTTATTAATGAATATAAAATTGACGAATTAAATAAAGTGGATTTTAAGAAAATTAATGTAGACAATGATACATCTTCTATAACTAAAATCGCTGAAAATGAATTGAATAATAATACTAATAATATAGTTGAAACCGTTGAAAATAAAGGGAATAGTCAAGATTTACTACCTAAAAAAAATATTGCTAATTTTTCTAAAAAAACTATTATTAATGCTAAAGTTCCTTTAAATATTGATGAGATTATGGATGCTCGTGTTAATAATACTTTGGCTTCTGCTAATAAAAAGGTTTTATTAGAAGAAATTTCGAATTTAAATAAATTTAATGATTTTACATTTGATCATGATATCGGCTTTATATGTTGTTCTATTCTAGATTCTAAAATTAGAGCAGCTTCAGATGAAAATATTATTTTGAGTTATGAATATGACTCAATTGTCAAGCAAAATATTGAAAATATTAATAAGATTACAGAAGTTTACAATAAAATTACTGGTTCTAACAAAAAAATAGCTATCATATCAGATTTGAAGTGGGATACTGTAAGAAAGAAATATATTGATGATTTAAAAAATGATGTAAAATATACTTTGGTAGAAGAGCCACTAGAAGTGTTTAATGAAGAAGAAAAAGATGATATAATAAATAACGAAGCAATTAATCTCTTTGGAGATATTGTTGAAATTAATTAGGAGGAATGTATATGAATATTCAAGCTATGATGAAACAAGCTCAAGCTTTACAAAAAGATATGTTAAAAGCTAAAGATGAAATTGATAATTCTTTATATGTTGGAGAAAATGCAATGATTAAGATTACTATGAAAGGTAGTAAAGAAGTCTCAGAAGTTGAATTAAAGATTGATGAATCGTTAGATAAGGATGATCTTGAAATGCTTCAAGATATGATAAAGAGTGCATATAATGATGCTACAAAAAAAATTGATGCTGATACCGAAAAAAAGATGGGTAAATTCGGTAACATTCCCGGATTATTTTAATTAGATGTATCCTAATAGTATAAAAAATTTAATTGAATCTTTTAAATTGTTGCCTGGTATTGGCTCTAAAACTGCTGAGAGATTAGCTTTTTCTGTTTTAGATTTAGATTTAGATCAAGCTGATTTTTTTTCTGAAAGTATTAAAGATGTTAAATCTACTATACATAAGTGTTCGATTTGTAATAATTTAACAGATGAAGATTTATGTTTTGTTTGTTCAAA
Organism: Bacilli bacterium; assembly: GCA_017519965.1. Next base: position 72,967 of record JAFWRK010000048.1, on the reverse strand, counting down.
TGAAAATCGTGATAATAATGTTTTATGTGTCGTTGATGATAGTAAAAATGTGTTTCTCTTTGAAAAACTTGGAATTTTTAAAGGCAGATATCATGTTTTGGATGGTTTAATTTCACCTTTAGATGGTATAAATCCTGAAGATATTGGAATTGATAAATTGCTTAATAGATTAGAAAATGAGGATTTTAAAGAAGTTATTTTTGCGTTTAAACCTAGTATAGAAGGTGAGACTACATCCTTATATATTAAAAGAATTATTGATGGAATGAATATTAAAGTTAGTAGGTTAGCTAGTGGTATACCTATTGGTGCGGATATGGAATTTATTGATAGTCTTACTTTAGAAAGAGCTATTAATGATAGAAAATCTATAGAATAATTTTTTTCTTTTTTCATATTTTCTAATAGGTGATTAATTTTGAAAATGATAAAAAGACTTATAACATCTTTTATTTTACTATATACATTTAATTTATTATCTGTTTATATAAATCTTATAATTCCAATAAACATAATTACTTTGTTATTTGTTTATTTTTTGGGTCTACCTGGATTTGTTATTTTAATTGTTTTTAGATTATTTTTGTAGGGGTGAGATTATGATTAATCAGTTTGATATAATCCTTGATATTATTAATAATAATAAATTATCTCATTCTTTGTTGTTTGAGGTTGATTATAATGATAATTATATGGATAAGATTTTAAATATTATTAAATTAGTGTATTGTAATAAAAAAAATAAGAATTATGATTCTTTAAACTGTGGAAATTGTAATATTTGTAGGTTAATAGATGAAAATTCTTTTCCTGATTTATCGATTGTTGATACTGATTCTAGTTGGATTAAAAAACAGCAATTGTTAGATTTAAAAAGTGAATTTAACAATAAATCTTTATCTGGGTTTAAAAAAATATACATAATTAAAGAAGCTGAAAAGTTAAATGCTTCTAGTTCAAATTCTCTATTAAAATTTTTAGAGGAACCTGAAGATGATATTATAGCTATATTAGTCACATCTAATAGATATCTTTTACTAGATACTATTATTTCTAGATGTCAGGTATTTAATTTAAAAGGTGATAATAATTTTTTGAATGATGATGAAATGTCAGCTGTCCTTTGTTTTTTAGAATATATAAAAAAGAAGAATAATTTATTTATTGATTATAAAAGTTTGTTAGAAAATATTTTTATTGATAAAAATAATACTATTAATTTGTTAAATAATGTTGAAAAATATATTGTATCCAATAATTTTAAATGTGATATTGAATTAAAAGCTTTAATGAATTTTGTTAGTATTATTGAAGTAGAAAAACAAAAATTAGAATATAATCTTAATTTTAAATTATGGTTAGATTCATTTTTTTCAAGAATAATAGGAGAAGTTTATGTATGATGTTGTTGTAGCTTTGGTGGAATCAAGTAAAAATATTTATTATTTGTCTGCTAATAATTTAGATTTGCATATAAATGACAAGGTAGTTATTGATACTGATCTTGGTTTTTTTGTTGCAAAAATTATAAAAGAAAAATATAAAGAAAAGGGTGATAATTTATTATTACCTTTAAAAAATGTTGTTAGAGTTGCTAATAAAGAAGACTTAAACAATCTTAAAAAGAATAATGACGAGCAAGAAAAAGTATTATCTTTTGCTAAAAAAACTAGTTTATCTTTAGATCTAGATATGAGTTTTATTGATGCTTCTTTTAACTTAGATAAATCTGTTTTAGTTATTACTTATGTTGCTGATAATAGAGTTGATTTTAGGGAACTTGCTAAGAAAATTGCTCAAAAGTATAAAACTAGAATTGAATTAAGACAAATTGGTGTAAGAGATAAATCAAAAAGAATTGGTGGATTAGGGCCTTGTGGATTATTTCTTTGCTGCAACTCATTTTTAACTGATTTTAATAGTGTGTCCATTAATATGGCAAAAAATCAGAATTTAGCTTTATCTCCTTCTAAAATAAATGGTGTTTGTGGAAGATTATTATGTTGTTTAGGGTATGAAAATGATGTTTATTCTGAACTTAGAAATGAATTACCTAAAGTAGGAATGGTTACTGATACTCCTTCTGGAATGGGTAAAGTTGTTTCTGTTGATGTATTAAAGGGTACTTATTCTGTAGACTTAAAAGAAAATGGTATTATAGAGTTTTCTAAGGAAGAAAAAAATGAAGGTTCTAAATGATATTTTAGGTTATAAAGATTTAAAAATATATCAAGATGATGATTTCTTTTGCTTTTCTTTAGATAGTGTAATTTTAGCTAATTATTGTAATATAAGATTATCTGATAAGAATATTTGTGATTTATGTACAGGAAATGGTGTTATTCCCTTAATTCTATCTAAGAGGACTGATAAAAATATCTATTGTGTTGAGATTCAAAAAAATATTTGTGATTTAGCCATTGAATCTTTTAAATATAATAATGTTGATAAAAGAATTTCTCTTTTTAACTGTGATATAGATGATAAGATTCATTTTAATTTCAATGAGTTTTTTGACTTAGTTTTATGCAATCCTCCATATTTTAAAGTTGTGGATAATTCTTTTTTGAATTTATCTTATGAAAAACAAATTGCTCGTCATGAAGTTATTTTTAATCTTGATAAATTGTTTTCGGTTTCTAAAAGAATTTTAAAAAATAATGGTAATCTTTTTATGGTTCATAGACCAGATAGATTATTAGAGATTGTGGATACTATGAAAAAATATAATATTGAACCAAAAGAAATTAAATTCATTTATAAAGATTGTAATTCAGTTTCAAAGTTAGTTCTAATTCATGGTCAAAAGAATGGTAAACCTGGTTTAAAAATTACTAGTCCTTTATTTATATACAATTCAGATGGTTCTTATTCTAATGAGTATAATAATATAATCAATGAGGTGAGAAAATGAGTCAAATAAGTTATAATGATACTCCTTCTTTATATTTAATCCCAACACCAATAGGCAATTTAGATGATATTACTATTCGTTCTTTAAATACGTTAAAAACGGTTGATTTAATTTTGTGTGAAGATACTAGAGAAAGTGGTAAATTATTATCTAAATATGATATTAAGAAAAAGCTTGTAGCATGTCATGAATTTAATCAGGATAAGGTTAAAGGTTATGTTGTGGATGAATTAAATAAAGGTTTAAATATTGGTCTTATTACTGACCAAGGAACTCCTATTATTAGTGATCCTGGTTTTACTGTTGTTAAGGAAGTTATTGATAAAGGTTTTAATGTTATCAGTTTACCTGGGGCGACTGCTTTTGTTCCTGCTTTAATAAATTCTGGTTTAAATCCTGCACCATTTCTCTTTTATGGTTTCTTAAATGCAAAATCTTCTAAGCAAAGAAAAGAATTAGAGAATCTAAAAAAGTTACCATATACAATGATTTTTTATGAAGCTCCTCATCGTTTAAGTGATACTTTGAATAATATGCTTAATGTTTTTGGCGATAGAGATGTTTGTTTACAAAGAGAAATATCTAAGATTCATGAAGAAATATATAGAGATAAATTAAGTAATATTGTTAAAAATATAGATAATTTTAAAGGTGAATTTGTTATTCTAGTTAGTGGATGTGATGATGTTTTTGATTTTAGTGACTTATCTATTATTGAACATGTTGATTTATATTTAAAAGATGGCATGTCTTTGAATGAAGCTACTAAGATAGTTGCTAAAGAAAGAAATGTATCAAAATCTATTATTTATAAAGAATATCATTTAGGGAAGTGATTTTATGAAGTTAGTTGTTTGTTTAGGTAATCCTGGAAAAGAGTACGATAATACTAGACATAATATTGGTTTTATGTTCTTAGATTATTATATTAATAAAAATAATATAAAAGCTAATTGGATTTCTAAGTTTAATGGCTTATATTTTGATATTAATATAGATGGTGAAAAGGTTTTATTCTTAAAACCTCAATCTTATATGAATTTATCTGGTACTGTTGTTAGTAAGTATGTTTCTTATTTTAAAATTAATATTGATGATATTTTGGTTGTATGTGATGATTTAGATTTAAGTATTGGTAATTTTAAATTAAAATCTAAAGGATCTTCTGGAGGTCATAATGGTTTAAAAAATATTGAAGAATGTTTAGGTACACAGGATTTTAAAAGATTAAAAATTGGAATATCAAAAAATAATTCTATTGATACTAAAGATTATGTATTAGGTAAACTTTCTAAAGAAGAAAACAATATTATAAATGACACATATGAACAATTAGTTGAAGTATTAGACAATTATTTTACTTGTGACTTTTCTTATTTGATGAACAAATTTAATAAAAAGAATAGGTGATAGTGTGAATTTTTTTGATTTATTTAATTTTGAATATAAAAATAACATGGGTATAGCTGGTCTTACCGATGATTTTTTCTGTGTTTATTTATATAATCTTTTAAATAAATCAAATAAATCTATTGTAGTTGTTTTAAACACTTTATTTGAGGCTAATACATTATATTCCAATTTATCCAATTATACTGATGATGTATATCTTTTTCCAATGGATGATTTTCTTACTAGTGAAGCTTTAGCTATAAGTCCAGATTTGAAAATTAGTAGATTAAATGCTTTATGTTCACTAATTAAAAATGAAAAGAAAATTATAATTACTAATCTTATGGGATATTTAAGATATTTGCCTACTAAAGAGGTTTTTTCTTCTCATGTTTTGAGTTTGTCTTTAAATGATGAATTTGATCCTTTAAGTTTATCTGAATTACTTATTTCTTCTGGTTATGAAAGAACTTCTTTAGTTAATAAAACTGGTGAATTTGCATTAAGAGGTTATGTTCTTGATGTTTTTCCTTTAGGTGAAGATTTACCTTTTAGAATTGAGTTCTTTGGTGATTCTATAGAATCAATTAGAACTTTTGATATTGATACTCAAAAGTCTATTGATAAAATAGATGATTTAGTTATTTATCCTTTTTCTGAGTTTTTAATTAGTTCTTCTTGTGATCCTGAATATTTTGGAAAACAAAAATATCTTCCTTTATTTGGTAATGTTACTTCAATTTCTAATTTTATAGATGATAGTCTTATTATTTTTAAAGATTATAATCAACTTCAGATATCATTTAATAGTATTTATGACGAAATATGTGAATATAAAAATAATACAGATAATACATTTAATGGTAATTATATGTTTTCTTTTGATGAAATTAATAATAATAATTGTATTTATTATATGAGTATTAATAATATTTCTTCTAATAATATTTCAAAATTGGTTAATTTTAATGTTCATACTATTAATAATTTTAATGAAGATGTTAATGTTATAAATGATTATATTTTTGATAAATTAAATTCTGGTTATACAGTTATTATTTGTTCAAAGAAATATAAGTTACGTAAGATATTATCTATTTTAAAAATGAAAGTTTTTGAGACGGATTTATCAAATATTCATCTTAATTCTGTAAATTTAGTTGATTCTTTGATTAATGGTGGATTTATTTATGATAATGTGGTTTTACTTACTGATAAAGAACTATTTAAAACTAAAGATAATAATAAAAAATATAAGAATAACTTTAAATATGGTGTTGGAATTAAAGATATTTCTAAATTAAGTGTTGGTGATTATGTTGTACATAATATACATGGTATTGGAAGATATAATGGTATAAAAACATTAACTTTGAATGATATTACTAAAGACTATTTAGAGGTTTTATATCAAGGAACTGATAAGATTTATGTTCCTGTTGAAAAAATTGATTCTTTATTTAAGTACTCTGGTAAGGAAGGTACTGTTCCTAAGATTAATAAATTGGGTAGTGGAGATTGGGAAAAAACTAAGATTAGAGTTAGAAAAAAGATTAATGATATGGCTGATGAGTTACTCAAATTATATGCTGAAAGGGAATCTAGAAAAGGTTTTGCTTTTTCAAAAGATTCTGATTTATCTGTTGAGTTTGAAAATGCTTTTCCATATGATTTAACTAAAGATCAATCTCGAGCTATATCTCAAATTAAAGAAGATATGGAGTCTACTGTCCCAATGGATAGATTACTTTGTGGTGATGTTGGCTTTGGTAAAACTGAGGTTGCTTTTGTTGCTGCTTTTAAGGCTATTTTAGATTCTAAACAAGTTTTATTCTTATGTCCTACTACAATCTTATCTAATCAACATTATGATAATGCTTTAAGTCGTTTTTCTGCTTTTCCTGTAAATATTGCTTTATTAAATAGATTTACTTCACCTAAGGAAGTTGATAGAATTATTTCTGGATTAAAAGATGGTACTATTGATATGGTAATAGGTACTCATAGGTTGTTGAGTAATGATATTCATCCTAAAGATTTGGGGTTATTAATAATCGATGAGGAACAACGTTTTGGAGTTGCTCATAAAGAAAAAATTAAACAATATAAAGTAAATGTTGATGTATTAACTTTGACTGCTACTCCTATTCCTAGAACTTTACAAATGTCTTTAACTGGTATTAGAAGTCTATCTTTGATTGAAACTCCACCTACAAATAGATTTCCTGTTCAAACTTATGTAATAGAAGAAAATAATCAAATTATTAAGGATGCAATTTATAAGGAATTATCTAGAGATGGTCAGGTGTTTATTTTATATAATAAAGTTCAGTCTATTGAAGATGAGTTAATTAGAATTCAAAAATTAGTACCTGAAGCGCGTATTACTATTACACACGGTCAAATGAATAAAAATGAGTTAGAAAATAGATTATATGATTTTATTAATCATGAATATGATGTTTTAATCTGTACTACTATTATTGAAACTGGTATTGATATTCCTAATGTAAATACCTTGATTATTCTAGATGCTGATAGATTTGGATTGAGTCAGTTATATCAAATTAGAGGTAGAGTGGGTAGAAGTGATAAATTTGCTTATGCTTATTTAATGTATAAACCTTTTAAGAATCTTACTGATACTGCTGTTAAAAGATTAAATGTTATTAAAGAGTTTACTGAATTAGGTAGTGGTTTTTCAATTGCTACTCGTGATTTATCTATCAGAGGAGCAGGTGATTTATTAGGTAGTGAACAAGCTGGCTTTATTGATTCTGTTGGAATTGAATTATATTTAAAAATGTTAGGTGAAGAAGTAGAAAAGAGAAAAAATAATGTTAGTACTGAATCTGATGTAGATAGTTCTCAACCTTTCATTAATGTTTCTACTCATATTGATGATAACTATGTAATGGAAGATGATTTGAAAATACAAATTCATAAAATGATTAATGACATTGATTCTTATGAAAAATTAATGGATGTAAAAAATGAGCTTGAAGATAGGTTTGGAAAAGTTAATGAGGACTTAATAATATATATGTATGAAGAATGGTTTGAAAAATTAGCTAATAAGATAAAAATATCAACTGTTCATCAGAATAAAAATTCTATTGAATTAGTATTTGAAGAAGATGTTGTAAGAAAAATCGATACTGAACAATTATTTGTTGACGCTTTTAATATATCTAATATGTTTAGATTCTTATCTAAAGGTACGAAGATGGTTATTGTTTTAGATGTTATTAAACTTGATAAACATCATATATATTATTTAGTGGAATTATTAAATAAAATTTTGTCTAATTTAGATAATCCTATTGACTAATTATTGTTTAATAGATAAATTTATTATGCTAGGAGTAATTATATGCAAGAGAATATAGAACAATTAAAAATACAACAATTTAATACTTATAAAAGTGCGATTATTGAAACAATAAAAAACAATACTAATGTTTTAACAAATGAAGATTTAATGTCTTTATTAAAAAAACCTCCTCTCGATTCTATGGATTCTATTAAATCTAGATTTTTGGGGTTAGCTAAAAAAAATAAAATAATTTTAAATACTGAAAGCTTAAGTATGATTTTAGATTCATACCGAGAGGATTTGGTTAAGTGTGTTCCTAAAATTACTAAAAGAAGAAATGATTATCTTTTGTCGATTGTTCAAAAATATAATGATTCTGGATCAATAATTAAATTATTAAAAAAAGATTTTAATGTTTTAAATAAAGATATAAGAAAAATATTTAAAGATAATTTGGATAAAAGTAATACTTCTTTAATAGAAAAGTTTGATACTGTATTTTCTAATGATATTGAAGACAATATTAAAGAAAAAATTGTAAATGATGTTTCTAAATTTGTTAAAGGTTCTTATGAAAGACAATTATTAGAAAATGTTGATATTAAAATATTAGTTAAAGATACTACTCTTATTAATCTTGTTAAGGAACAAACTGAAAGACATCTTTTTACATTAGAAAATTCTCATTTATTTAAAGACAATATTTAATTTTTCTTGAAATATTTATTTTTATGTGTTAAATTACATATAACTTTATAAATGTTTTGATGAAGAGCTTATTTTTGAATTCATTATAGAGAGCTTATTTTGGTGAAATTAAGTATGATGAAAAAAATAAGTATGGCTTTTGAACTGTATAGTCGATATGTAGGCTATAACGTAGATAGGCGTTAACTATTTAAGTGTATAATAGAAATATTATGAAGTAAGGTGGTACCGCGTTAATACGTCCTTATATCATAATATTTTTTTATTTTAGGAGGGATATTATGGATAAATATTATATTACTACTGCAATAGCTTATACTTCTGGTAAACCGCATATTGGTAATGTGTATGATGCAGTTGTTGCTGATGCTATTGCAAGATTTAAAAAATTACAAGGTTATGATGTATATTTTCAAACAGGTACTGATGAACATGGTATAAAAATTCAGGAAAAAGCTGAGGCTGCATCTGTTTCTCCAAAGGAGTATGTGGATAATATATCTTCAGTTGTTAAAAATATTTATGATATGTTAAATATTGATTATGATGATTTTATGAGAACTACAGATGAAGATCATGAAAAGTGTGTTCAAAAGATATTTAAGAAAATGTATGATAAGGGAGACATTTATAAAGGTGAATATAATGGATTATATTGTACTCCATGTGAATCATTTTGGACTGAATCTCAACTGGTTGATGGAAAGTGTCCTGACTGTGGTAGAGAAGTTCATCCTCAATCTGAAGAATGCTATTTCTTTAAGTTAAGTAATTATCAAGATAAATTAGATGATTTATTTAAGAATCATTCTGAATTCTTAATTCCTGAATCTAGAGTTAATGAAATGTATAATAATTTTATTGCTCCTGGGGTTCAAGATTTATGTGTTTCTAGAACATCTTTTACATGGGGTATTCCTGTTGATTTTGATCCAAAGCATGTAATTTATGTATGGCTAGATGCTTTAACAAACTATATAACTAAGATTGGTTATGATCCAGATGGTAGTTCTGATAAGTTTAATAAGTTATGGCCAGCTGATGTTCATGTTATAGGAAAGGATATAGTTAGATTCCATTCGATTTATTGGCCTTGCTTTTTATGGAGTTTAGGTTTAGAACTACCTAAGAAGGTTTTTGGACATCCTTGGGTTTTATCTGGTAATGATAAGATGAGTAAATCCAAGGGCAATGTGGTATATCCTGATGATTTAATTAATGAATTCGGTCTAGATGCAGTAAGATATTATTTATTACATGAAGTAAGTCAAACAAATGATGGAAGTATTACTAGAGAACAATTGACTGAAAAATATAATACCGATTTAGCTAATACTTTAGGTAATTTAGTACAAAGAACTATTTCAATGGGAAATAAGTATTTTAATGGTAATATTACAAATAAAGGTGTTTCTGAAGATGTAGATGTTGAATTTAAAAACAGTATAAACTCATTATATGATAAAGTTTGCAATAAAATTGATAAGTTTTTTGTTGCAGATGCATTTAATGAAATATTTAATGTTTTGAGATTATCTAATAAGTATATTGATGATACAACTCCTTGGGTTTTAGCTAAAGATGAATCTAAATTAGATAGATTAGAAACAGTTCTTTATAATTTATTAGAATCTATTAGAGTATGTGGATTATTATTATATCCTTTTATACCTAATGCTTCAGACAATATCATAAAACAATTAAATAATAGTAATAAGGAATTATCTGTTGTTTTAGATAATAGTTATTCTTTAACTACACCTGAAATATTATTTAAAAGAATAGAAGAAGAAAAGTAATTTCTTCTTTTTTGGAGGTTTATATGTTTATTGATACTCATTGTCATTTATCTATAGAAGATTATGATAATATTGATGAAGTTATTAATGAGAATAGAAAAAGTAATATTGATAAAATTATTATATCTGGCTGTACTAAAGAGTCAATTATTGAATCTTTAGATTTAGCTTCTAGATATGATGATGTTTTTGTTACTATTGGCTATCATCCTAGTGAAACAGATAAAACTAATATTGATGATTTGAAGTTTTTAGAGGAAAAATTATCTGACGAAAAGGTTGTTGGAATAGGTGAAATAGGCTTGGACTATCACTATGGAAAAGAAAACATTGAAAAGCAAAAAGAATTATTTATATATCAATTAGATTTAGCTACTAAATATGATTTACCTGTTGTTATTCATTCTAGAGATGCTACTCAAGATACTATTGATATATTAAAACAATATAATTTAAAAGGTGATATTCATTGCTTTAGTGGTAGTTTAGAAACTGCTAAAATATATATTAATATGGGATATTATTTAGGAATTGGTGGAGTTGTTACTTTCAAGAATAGTAATTTATATAAGGTAATAATTGAAATAGGAATCGATAATATTATTTTAGAGACAGATAGTCCATATTTATCTCCTGAACCTTTAAGAGGTACAAAGAATTCTTCAAAAAATATTCCAATTATTGCTAAAAAAATAGCAGATACTTTAGGTACTGATATTAATGAAGTATCTAGAGTTACTTCTTCTAATGCTATTAATTTGTTTGACTTGTAATATTTTTAATGGTAAACTTTACTTATAATAGGGGTTATAGTAAGGATACGATATTATGGAGAAAGAAGTTATTATTAAAAGATTATTTATTGTAATAATTATATTTTTAGTGATTGTATCGGTTTTTTATTATATTTTTAATAATATTAACTTTAAATCAAAAAAAAGTAATGCTAAAGTTGAACTGATTTCTGATGGTTGTGATGAAATATATGTTAATGATAATTTTCCTATGACTGATGAAGTTGGAAAAACTTTTACATCTAATAATAAAGAATCAAGGGTAAATGCTTATTGTAAGTTTGAAATAAAATCAGATAAAGATACTAAATATTCATTATATTTGAGTGATTTGGATTATGAAAATTCTATTCATAGTAATTATATAAAAGTATATTTAACAGATGAACTTGAGAATCCTGTATCTGGGTTTGATAGTTTAAGTGTACCTACTTTTTATAATTTAAGAAGTTCAAAAAATAATCCAACTGATAGAGTTTTGTTAGAAGATAAGATAAAATCAAATAAATCAAAAAAATATATTTTAAGAGTATGGGTTGGAGACGCTTATGCTGTTGGAACAAGAGTAAATAATTTTAGTATGAAGTTGCATGTGGAGGCTAATTAGTTGTTTATGGAAAAAGAAGAAAAGAATAAGTTACCATTGGGGTTTAAGGTTGGAGTTATAATTTGTTCTATTATATTTGTTAGTATTGTTTCTTTTGCAGTTTATTTTTATTTTACTGCTCCTAAGGAGATTAAAAATGAAGAATTAGATGGTGGTAGTATTAATCTAACTTATTCAGATGAAGAAGAGATTTTAACTTTATCTAATTTATATGGTTTAACAGATGAACAAGGTATATCTTTAAATTCAGCTGATTTATATTTTGATTTTACTTTAGATGTGGAATTAGATGAAGCATCTAAAATTGAATATGAAATATCTGTTGTTCCACAAATAAAATCTACAGTTCCTGTTAATTCTATAAAAGTTTATTTAGAAAAATTAACTAGTGGATCATATACTGCAACTAATATACCAGTTTTACTAAATCCAAGTAAGAAAGAATCAAAGTTAGGATCTAAAGCTGGTTCTATGGTTATTTATGGTGATTCTACTCAAAAATCTAAAAAAGAAAATTATAGACTACGTGCTTGGGTAGATGGCTCAACAGGTTATGAAATAAAACCAACTGATATTATTTCATTAAAAGTAGAAGTTAATGGAAAGGCATCTTAAGATGTCTTTTTTTGTCTAATATTTTTTAATTCTTAAATTATTATTTATTTTAACGCTTTAAGTATTATAATTATAATAGGGTGATAAAATGCAGATTAAGTCTTTACAATATAAAGATAGTTATACATCTAAAGAAACATTTAGATTCTTTTTGCGTTTTATTTCTAGAGCTTTTTTGATATCTATTATTACTCTTTCATTAACTATAGCTACTTTTATCATGATAGTTATTGGAGATGTTTATTATAATTATAAACAAGGTAATAATGTTGTTCCTTTGTTTGGAGGATATATTATTATAACTCCTAGTATGGTTCCAACTATTAAAGTTAATGATGCTGTAATTGTAAAAAGAACCTCTGATTCTATTATTGATATTGGAGATATTATTACTTTTAAATCTACTGATGAAAGGTATGATGGTTTAACAGTTACTCATAGAATTGTTGGAACGCAAACTATTTCTACAGGTGATTTAGTATATAGAACTAAAGGTGATAATAATAGGATAGAGGATTCTGCAGTAGTTAAAAAAGAAAATATATATGGAAAAGTTGTTTTGAAATTACCAAAGATTGGCTATATAAAAGATTTTTTGAGAAAACCTATTGGATTTATATTATTTATTATTTGTCCTATAGTTTTGATATTATTAATAAATATTAAACATATGAATAATAAGGAAGAAGAATTTGATTAGGTCTTTTTCTTTTTTTATGTTATAATTTTAGGCGGTGAATTATGTATGGAAAAATATAATGTTAAATTCAAAAAAAAGTATGGTCAAAACTTTCTTAAGAATGAAAATACAGTCAAAAAAATTGTTGATTGTGCTAATTTAGATGATAAATCTTTAGTTGTTGAAGTTGGACCTGGTGGAGCTATAATGACTAGAGAGTTAGCTTCACGTGCTTCTCAAGTTATAGCTTATGAAATTGATACTGATTTAAAAGAAGAACTAACTAATAAGCTTTCAGCATTTGATAATATAGATTTAATTTTTAATGACTTTTTAACTTCTGATATTGATACGGATATTAATAAGTATGAATATGATAAATTATTTTTTATAAGTAATGTTCCATATTATATTACAACACCTATTCTTATGAAACTTCTTAAATCAAATTTAAAGTTTGATAAAATAATTATGATGGTACAAAAAGAAGTTGGTGATAGGTTTTCAACTTTGCCTGGTAATAAAGAATATGGATCTATTACTGTATTACTTAATTACTTTTATAATGTTAAAAAAGAATTCTTTGTTTCTAGAAAACAATTTATTCCTGAGCCAAATGTAGATAGTGTAATAATATCTTTTACAGAAAAGGAAGATAGATTATTTTTAAAAGACTTTGATTTCTTTCAACAATTACTTTTAGATAGTTTTCAATTTAAAAGGAAAACTATTAGAAACAATTTAAAAAAATACGATCTGAATAAGATTGAATACATATTAAATAAGTATGGCTTTGATTTGAATGTAAGAGCCGAACAGTTGGATGTAGAAATATTCGTAGATATAGCAAACTATATTTGTGAATAATTTCTTTTTTTTTGCATATTATTTTGTGGAGATGATTATATGAAATTTAAAGTGGGAGACTTTGTTACTAGATCATCCTATAATAATGATATTGTTTTTAGAATAGTAAGTATTAATAATGAAGTAGCAGACTTATATGGATTAAATGTAAGATTAAAAGCAGATGCTTTTTTATCGGATTTAGTTTTAACTTCTAATACAAAAACTACTGATGATGAGTTAGAATCTTTTGATGATTTTAATCTTGATAGATCTGAGTACTTTTATATACCAGGAACTATTTTACATATTGATGGTGATGAAGATTATTTATCTAGATGTATGAGATTTTATAATAGAATGCGAGTCAAAGCTAATGGAGTTTATATTCCTGAGTCAGAAATGAGTTCGAAAATTAAAGAATTAATTGGTAAATATCATCCTGATATATTAATAATAACCGGTCATGATGCCTTGTATAAAAAGAAAGGCTATAATAGTAATTCTAAATATCAAAATTCATCTAATTTTATTGATACTGTTAAAGAAGCTAGAAAAGTAGAAAAAAATCAAGATAAGTTAATTATTATAGCTGGAGCTTGTCAATCTAATTATGAAGATTTAATAAAGGCTGGTGCTAATTTTGCCTCTAGTCCTAAGCGAATTAATATTCATGCCTTGGATCCTGCTGTAATTGCTGTTTCTCTAGCTTTTTCTGATAAAAGTAAAAGTATAGATCTATTAAAATTGATTAATAAAACTAAATTTGGAAGTGAAGGTATCGGGGGAATTATTACTAATGGAACTATGTATGTGGGGTATCCTAGATGATGCTTGATTCTATAAGAGATAAAATTAGGAAAAGTGTTGGTATTAGGCATAAATTTAAATATAATGGATCTAGAAATCAAGTTGAAGAATTTTATGGAGTGATAAACAATACATATAATGCAATCTTTACTATAAAGTTAGACGACGATTCTATAAAATCATTTACTTATAGTGATATTTTAATTAATTATCTTGAAATAATTGAATAGTTTTTACTGGTGTTATTTAAAAAATATTGCATTTTCTATCTTGTTATATTACAATTATTCTATAAAGTATTATTTACTTTAGAGGGAGGAATATTCGCATGAAAATAACATCAGTTAATGTACGTAAGATTGAAAAAGAAGGCTCTCGTATGAAAGGAATAGCTTCAGTTCTATTAGATGAGAGTTTTGCTGTTCATGATATTCGTATAATTGAGGGAGACAACGGTTTATTTATAGCTATGCCTAGCCGAAAGACAGCTACAGGTAGTTACCGTGATATTGCTCACCCAATTAATCCTGAAGTTCGTTCTATGTTTGAAGAAGCAATTTTAGAAGCATATAAAAATGCTCCTGAGACAGATGAGGATGAAGAAGACGCTTAAGGCGTTCTTTTTTTTGCATATTTTTTGTTTTTGTTCATATATTTTAATAGGAGGAATATATGGACAAACAAGATAATAATATTAATACTTATAATCATAGTTTTCAGTTACTAGAAAGGAAAAATTTAGCTATTTCAGGTGTTAAAAAAATAGATAATTTTGATAAGAAACAATTTATTATAGATACAATTCAAGGATATATGATTGTTAAAGGTGAGAATCTTGAGTTACTTAAATTAGATACAATTCAAGGAAATGTCTCAATTAAAGGATTAATAAATAGTATTATTTATGCTGAGGATTCTACTAAGAAAGAAAAAGAAGAAAGTATTTTTAATAGGTTATTTAAATAATGAATATTAGTATTCAAATTTTTGTTATTATTATTTCAATTATATTAGGATATTTTTATTGCTTTTTATTTAAACTTTATAAAAAGTTTTTAAGGAAGAAAAAATGTTTTTTGATAACAGATTTTGTTTTTAATCTTTCTTTTACTTTTTTATTTTTAATTATATTTTATTATTTGAATTTTCTTCTATTAAGTTATTATATTTTGATTTTCTTTATTCTTGGTTTTTTATTGTGTTATTTAACTGTAAATCACTTTTAATATTGCTTGGTTTTATTGAATTATATAGGTTTGTGCTATATAATTAGGGTGAGATGGTAGGTGATAAAAAGTGGCACGTAATAAACAGAGTAAGAAAAAACTTAAAAGAAGGATGATGATCTTGGGTGTTTCTTCTTTAATTATTATTGTTACTGTATCATTTACAATTGGTAAATATTGGATTACAATATTTGAAAAATATCAAGAGAAGAAACAATTAGAAAAAGAACTTGTATCTTTACAAGAAAAAGAAAAAGAGTTGCAATTAGATGCAAAAAAGCTTCAAGACTCTGAGTATATTGCAAGATATGCTCGTGAGAAGTATTTATTTTCTAAAGAAGGAGAGTTTATTATAAAAATTCCAGAAGATGAATAAAATTCATCTTTTTTTTGTTTTTTATATGGTATACTATTAAATGACATAGGAGGTACTATGATTAAAATTGATAATTATTTTAAATTTAATAAAAATGATATCATTGTTGTTGGATGTTCTACTGGACCTGATTCTATGGCATTGGTTGATATGTTACTTAAGGTTAGAGATAAGTATAATTTGTCCTTAATCATAGCTCATGTTAATCACAATTTAAGAGAACAGAGTGTTGAAGAAGCTTTATATATGAAAGATTATTGTGAAATTAATAATATTTTATTTGAAACAATGACTATTGAGTCTTATGGTGATGATAATTTTCATAACGAAGCTCATAATATAAGATATAAGTACTTTGAAACATTAGTCAACAAATATAATGCTAATTACTTAATGACTGCTCATCATGGAGATGATTTGGTAGAAACTGTTATGATGAGAATTGTAAGAGGATCTAATTTAAATGGTTATAGTGGATTTAAAGAAGTTATAGATAAAGGAACATATAAAATAGTTAGACCTTTAATAAGGTTTACTAAAGAGCAATTAAAAGAGTATGATATAGAAAATAATGTTAAATATTATGTTGATGATTCTAATGAAAAAGATAAATATACTAGAAATAGATATAGAAAGTATTTATTACCATTCTTAAAAGAAGAAGAAAAAAATGTTCATTTAAAGTTTTTAAAATTTAGTAATACTTTAGATGAGGTTAGTAAATATCTAGATAAGGAACGTAATAAAGCAATACAAAGAACTATTGATAATAATAAAATTATTATAGATAAGTTTAAGTTAGAAGACTTATTTATTCAAAAAGAAATATTATATTATCTTCTTAATGAGTATTATAATGATGATTTAATTCTTATTAATGATAGACATATAAATCTTATTCTTAATTTAATAAATGGAAGAAAATCTAATGGTTATATTAATTTACCTAATGATGTTATTGCTCTAAAAACATATAATTATTTAGAGTTACAAAAGCCTACTGATTTAATTAGTAGTTATGAAGTAGAAATAAATAATTATGTTTCTCTACCTAATAATCATATTATAGAAAAAGTTGAAGATACTACTAATAATAGTAATAATATATGTAGATTATCTAGTAGTGATATTACTTTACCTTTAATTGTAAGAACTAGAAGATTTGGAGATAAGATGTTAATTAAAGGAATGAATAAGACTAAAAAGGTAAAAGATATATATATTGATTGTAAAATACCTTTAAGGTGTAGAGATAGTTGGCCTATTGTTACTGATTCAACTGGAAAGATAGTTTGGATACCTGGAATTAAAAAATCAATATTTGACAAAAATAAAGATGATAATTATGATATAATACTGAAATACAGTTAAGGAGGAATTTTAGTGAATAATAATATTGATAAAAAGACTGTAAAAAGAGGTTTATTACCTTACTTATTTATTTCATTAATAATAATTGGAATATTTTATTTTGTTAATGTTTTAAATACTAGTGTTAAAGTATTAACATATGATGAGTTTATTAATGAATTAAAAGAATCTAATGTAAAAGAATTAGAAATAGTTACAAGAGGTTCTGCTTATACTTATGAAGTTAGAGGTACTTTAAAAGATGCTAAAGAAGATGAAACATTCTTTGCTAAATTACCTTTAAGTGAAGAAGTTATGAAAAAAATAATTGAGGCTAGCGATGGTCAAGAATTTAAATTAGAAGTTAAAGCTGATCCTGATTCTTCTACTTTACTTTTAGTTGTTGTTAATGTTCTTCCATTTGTTATATTTATAGTAGCTGCTTTTTGGTTATTTAGTAGACAATTGTCAGGTAATAAAAGTTCTTTAGATTTTGGAAAAAGTAGAGCTAAGTTAAATCCAGACTCAAATAAGGTTACTTTTAGTGATGTTGCTGGATTAAAAGAAGAAAAAGAAGAATTAAAAGAATTAATAGATTTTTTGAAGAATCCAAAAAGATTTCAAAAATTAGGAGCTAGAATTCCTAAAGGTGTATTACTTTTTGGTCCTCCAGGAACTGGTAAAACTTTATTGGCTAAAGCGGTTGCTGGTGAGGCTGAAGTTCCATTCTATTTTATTAGTGGATCTGACTTTGTAGAATTGTTTGTTGGAGTTGGTGCTTCTCGTGTAAGAGATATGTTCCAACAAGCTAAAAGAAATGCTCCATGTTTAATTTTTATTGATGAAATTGATGCAGTGGGACGTCAAAGAGGTACTGGTTTAGGTGGAGGTCATGATGAACGTGAACAAACATTAAATCAATTACTTACTGAGATGGATGGTTTTGGAGCTAATGAAGGTATTATAATTATTGCTGCAACTAATAGACCAGATGTTTTAGATCCAGCATTACTTAGACCTGGAAGATTTGATAGACAAGTTACAGTTAATTTACCTGACGTTAAGGGACGTGAAGAAATATTAGCTGTACACGCTAAGAATAAAAAGTTAGCTTCTGGTGTTACTCTTGAAAATTTAGCAAAGCGTACTCCTGGATTTAGTGGAGCTGATTTGGAAAACTTATTAAACGAAGCTGCTTTATTAGCAGTTAGACGTAATAAAGACGTTATTACTATGAGTGAAGTTGATGAAGCTACAGATAGAGTATTAATGGGGCCTGCTAAAGTTTCTCATAAATATAGTGAAAATGATAGAAAGCTAGTAGCTTATCATGAAGCAGGTCATGCTGTTATAGGTTTAAAATTGGCTAATGCTAGTGATGTTCAAAAAGTAACTATTATTCCTAGAGGTTCTGCTGGTGGATATAATATGATGGTTCCTAGTGAGGAAAAAATGTGTTCTACTAAGACTGACTTATTAGAAGAAGTTACAGGATTATTAGGTGGAAGAACTGCTGAAGAAATAGTATTTGGAGAAATAACTACTGGTGCTCATAATGACTTTGAAAAGGCTACTAAGATAGTTAGAGCAATGGTTACTGAATATGGTATGAGTGATTTAGGTCCTCTTCAATTTGAACAACCTGATGGTAGTGTTTTCTTAGGACGTGATTATAACAAAGCACAACATTTCTCAAATGAAGTTGCAAATGAAATTGATATGGAAATGAGAAAGATTATCGATAATTGTCATAAGCAAGCAACTGATATAATAAAGAAAAATAAAGATTTACTAAAATTGATTGCTGAAGCATTGTTAGAATATGAAACACTTACTAAAGAACAAATTGATTATCTAGTTAAAAATGGAAAGATGCCTGAAGATGATGATGATAATTATGAGGCTATGTCTGTAACTAAATTAAGAGAAATAGCTAAGGAAAAAGGTATTAAGAATGCTTCTAAATTAACTAAGAGTGAACTACTAAAAGAATTAAACTAATTGTTTAGTTCTTTTTTCTTGCAAAATCTCAAAAAAATATTATAATAAAAGCAGTAAAGGAGTGAGTACTTATGGCTAAAAAAATAGTTGATAAAGAAAAAATCGAAAAAATAAAAGGTAAAAGTAAAGGTTTTATTGGTGAATTTAAAGAATTTATTTTACGTGGCAATGTAATGGATATGGCTATCGGTGTAATTATAGGTGGCGCTTTTTCAAATATTGTTACTGCTTTAACTACAGATGTTATTAATCCATTAATTAATGGAATTGGTGGAGCTGAAGTAGGTGGTTCTATAAAAATTTATGGTGGTCAAAAAATACTTTATGGTGATTTTATAACTTCAGTTATTAATTTCATCATTATGGCTTTAGTATTATTTATGTTATTAAAAGTTGTAAATGGTATTATGGCTATTGGTAAAAAAGCTAAAGAAGTTGAAGAAGCTAAAAAGAGTGATGAAACTATTTTATTAGAAGAAATTAGAGACTTATTAAAAAAGAAATCTAAATAATGAAATGGAAAATTGGAAATGTTGAGATAGCAAATCAAATTGTTATGGCCCCAATGGCTGGTATTTCTAATTCTGCTTATCGTCGCATTTGTAAAGAAATGGGATGTGGGCTTGTTTATGCAGAGATGGTTAGTGATAAAGCCATCTCTTATAGTAATAAGAAGACGATTGATATGCTATATATGACAGATTTTGAGAGACCTATTGCACAACAAATTTTTGGTTGTGATGTTGAGTCTTTTGTGACAGCTGCTAAATTCATTTATAATAATATGCATCCTGATATTATTGATATTAATATGGGGTGTCCTGTTCCTAAGGTTGCTGTACGAGCACAAGCGGGTTCTGCTTTATTAAAGTCACCTGAAAAGGTTTATAATATAGTTAAAGCAGTTGTTAATTCTGTTCCAATTCCTGTTACTGTTAAGATAAGAAGTGGTTGGGATTCTAGTAGTATTAATGCTGTAGAAATTGCAAAGGTTATTGAAAAAGCTGGAGCAAGTGCTATATGTATTCATCCTAGAACTAGAAGTCAAGGCTATAGTGGTAAGGCAGATTGGATTATAATTAGAGAAGTTAAAAATAATGTTAGTATACCTGTAATTGGTAATGGAGATATTAAAACTCCAAAAGATGCTTATAATATGCTTAAAGATACTGGTTGTGATGCTATCATGATTGGTAGAGGATTATTAGGAAATCCATGGTTAATAAGGGATACTATTAATTATTTAGAAGGAAAAGAAGTTTCTAATGTTTCTGATATAGAAAAAATTGATATGTGTATTAAACATCTTAATTATTTAAAAGAATTAAAAAATGATAAATTAGCATGTTTAGAAATAAGAAATCACATTTCGTGGTATTTTAAGGGGATTCAAGGTGGAAAAGAATTAAAGAATGAAATATTTAAATGTAGTACTACTAATGAAATAGAAAAGCTACTTTTAAGTTTTAAGGAGAATGTTTATGGAAAAAAAGAATATCAAAGCTAAATTTATTTATAGATTAATTGCTTTTATTGTTGATATTATGTTTGTATATTTTATAACTACTTTAGTTTCTTATCCTTTTATAGCATCTAAGGCAGATAATCTAGAAAAAATAAGTAATCAAGCATCAGAGGTTGTTGAACAATTTGGAGCTGGTGAAATTACTATGAATGGATATATTAATGAAACAGCTAGTTTATCTTTTGAATCAGCTAAAATACAAGGAATATCAATATTAATTACAGTTTTGGTCTCTATTATTTATTTTGTGGTTTTCCAATATAATAATAAAGGACAAACTTTAGGAAAAAAATTGATGAAGATCAAAGTTAATTCTTTGAATGGAGATTTAACTATGAATCAGTTAGTTGTTAGAAGTTTATTAGTAAATTCTATTCTATTAAACATGATTCAAGTTATCATAGTTTCTTTTATCAATGATAGTATGGTTTATTTTTATGTTGATTTATTTTTTGAGTCAGTTCAATATCTATTTATATTTATAAGTGTTATATTAATTATGTTTTCTAAAGAGAGAAGAGGATTACATGATTTAATTGCTAAAACAGAAGTTATTTATAGTTAAAAAGGAGTGTTAAAATGAGAGAGTTTAGTGAACAAGAATTAGTTAGAAGAGAAAAGCTTGCTAATATAAAGAATCCATATCCAGAAAGATATGAAGTTAATTATGATTTAAATAAGGCATCAGAATTAGAAGATGGTGTTACTGGAGTAAGAGTTGCTGGTAGAATTATATTGATGAGAAAAATGGGTAAAATGAGTTTCCTTACTATTGGTGATATAAATGGTAAAATACAAGTTTCTGTTAAGGTTGATATGATTGGTGAAGAAAAATATCAAGAATTTAAAGCTAACTATGACCTTGGAGACTTTATTGGAGTTGAAGGAGAAGTATTTACCACTCATACTGGAGAAAAAACAATTCGTGCTAGTGAAATTACTTTTTTAGGTAAAGCTTTAAAACCATTACCAGAAAAATTCCATGGAGTTGAAGATTTAGAAAAAATTTATCGTGAAAGATATTTAGACTTAATAATGAATGATGATAGTAAAAAGAAATTTTTATTTAGAAGTAGATTCATTAGAGAAATTAGAAATTATTTAGATGAAAAGGGTTATGTTGAAATAGAAACACCTATTTTAAATAATAAAGCTAGTGGTGCTTTAGCTAAGCCTTTTATTACACATCATAATGCTTTAGATATTGATTTGTATTTAAGAATAGCTCCTGAAACATATTTGAAAAGAGCTATAGTTGGTGGTTTTACTAAAGTTTTTGAAATAGGTAGATGTTTTAGAAATGAGGGTATTGATGCTACTCACTTACAAGACTTTACTATGCTTGAAGGTTATTGTGCTTATTATAATTATAGAGATAATATGAAATTTTTAAGAGAAATGCTTCAGACTGTTATTATGAAATTATATGGTACTTTGATTATTCCTGTAGGAGATAAGGAAGTTGATTTAAGTGGTGAATGGGAAGAAGTTAGCTTTAGAGATCTTATATTAAGATATTGTGATATTGATATTAAAGAATATAATACAAAAGAAAAATTGTTAGAAAAGATTAAAGAAGAAAAGTTAGAAATTGAATCTGATGTACCTTTAGAAAATTTAGGATTTGGTAATTTAGTTGATCAATTATATAAGAAAGTTGCTAGAGTACATGTAGTTAATCCAATATTCTTAACAGAACATCCAATTGAATTAAGTCCTTTAGCTCGTGCTAATGATGATAATAAAGAAATAACTGATAGATTCCAATTAGTTATTAATGGAGCTGAAATTATTAATGCTTATTCAGAATTAGTAGATCCACAAGAACAAGAGAGAAGACTTGAAGAACAAGCTAGATTAAAAGCTGGTGGAGACGAAGAAGCAATGCCAATGGATTATGATTATATATCTGCTATGGAAGTTGGAATGCCTCCAATTAGTGGTTGGGGAATTGGAATTGATAGAATTGTTCAAATACTTACAAATTCTCAAAATATTAAAGATGGAATACTTTTCCCATTAATGAGACCATTGAATGATGAAAATAAAGACTAATTTAGTCTTTTTTTTTCACTAAAATTTCATATAAAAAAAAGCCATTTACTTGTAAAATAAACGAATAGTAGTTATAATTATAGTGGGAGGTTAATTATGAAAAAACATAATGCAATTAAAGTTATCCTTGTTACAACATTAATTTGTGTAATTTTGACTTGGATTTTTAAAGCTGCTTATTTCCAATCAGAATTTGTTGATCAAGGATTAGTTCAAATGGGTTTATTTGATCTATTTAGTTATTCATTAACATCATTATCATATTTTGGTTATGTTGCTTTATATATGATTTGTGTTGGTGGATTCTATGGAATTTTAAATAAAATTCCTGCATATCATAAACTTGTTAGTGGTATTTCAAATAAGATGAGTAAACATAGTGTTGTTTGGTTATCTGTAATGATTGTATTAATTGGAATTATTACTTCAGTTTGTGGTTTACAATTAGGACTTATTTTATTTTTCCCTTTTGTAGCTACTATAGTTTTACTTATGGGATTTGATAAAATTGTCGTTGCTTTAACTTTAGTTGGTTCATCTATGGCTGGTATTATTGGTACTACTACTGGTTATTCTAATGTAGGATTATTAAATTCTTATTTAGGAACAGATGTTACTAATAATATTCCATTAAAGATTGCTATTTTAATAGTTGCTTTATTCTTAGTTATATTAAATACAGTTTTATATATCAGAAGAAACAATAAAGTAGTATCTGTAAAAAAGGTAGAAAAAGTTAGTGAAGAATCAACTAAAGAAGAAAAAATCAAAGTTGTTGAGGTTAAAGAAAAAGAAGCTGTTAAGGAAAGTAATTCAAAGAAAAAAGAAGTTTCTAAGAAAACTACTAAAACTGATTCAAAATCAACTTCAAAATCAACTAAGAAAAGTGGTTCTAAAAAATCATCTTCTAAATCTAAAAACAATAATAAAGCAGCAGTATTAGATGAGGAAGTAATTATGATTAAAAATGAAAAATTCGATAATAAGGTAAAAGTATGGCCATTAGTTATTGGTTTATTTATTCTATTTGTTGTAATGATACTAGCTTTTATTCCTTGGAGTGATGTTTTTGGTTTCAATGGAATGGCTACTGCATCAGAAGCTGTAAAAGGATTTAAAATATTTAAATTTGAATTATTTGGAAAACTATTGGGATCATTTAATACATTTGGTGATTGGATGATTACAGATATGTTTTTACCAATGACTTTTGTAATTATTTTATTAGCTATAATTTATAAAGTTAAAATTAATGATCTATTTGATGGATTTGCAGAAGGTGCTAAGAAAGCACTTTTACCTGCACTTACTTCATTATTAGTTTATGTAGTATTAGTTATTAACACTTATCATCCATTCCAATTAACTTTCTATAAAGCTATTTTAGGAATTGGTGGTGGAGCTAAATTAAATGTATTTACAACTACATTTACTGCTATACTATCTAGTTTATTTAATGTTGAGCCATCATATGCTTTCCAAGCATTTGTTCCTTATTTAACTAGTATTGTAACTAATCAAGATGTATATCCTGTAATTGAGATTATTTCTCAAGCTATGTATGGATTTACTATGATTTTTGCACCAACTAGTGTAGTTCTTATGGCTGTAATTAGTGCTTTAGAAATTAGATATAAGGATTGGTTAAAAGCTATTTGGAAATTATTAGTTGAATTATTAGTTGTATTATTAATTATTTTTACAATTGTAATTTTACTTTAATATAATTAAAGGTAAGTAATTCTTACCTTTTTTTATTGCCTTTTTCTTTTTTTGTTATTATGATATACTTTTGTCAGGTGATTTTTATGAAATTATATAATACTTTAACTAGAACTGTTGAAGAATTCGTTCCAAGAGATAGTGATGGAACTGTTAGGTTGTATACTTGTGGTCCCACTGTTTATCATTATGTACATATTGGTAATATTAGAAATTATATAGGACATGATATTTTAGAAAAGACTCTTAATTATTTAGGATATAATGTAAAAAGAGCAATGAATATTACTGATGTAGGACATTTAACTAGTGATTCAGATTCTGGTGAAGATAAAATGGAAGTTGCTAGAAAGAGAGAAGGAAAGTCTGCATATGAAATAGCTGATTATTATACTAAAGCATTTTTTGAGGATTTTGGAAAAGTTAATTGTAAGGTTCCTGAAATAGTATCACCAGCTACTGCAAATGTTGATTTTTATATTAAGATAATAGAGAAGTTAATTAAAGAAGATTATGCTTATCTTTCTGGTGGAAATGTTTATTTTGATGTTAGTAAAGTTAATGACTACTATGCACTTACAAATCATGTTGAAGATCAAATGGTAGTAGGAGCAAGAGAAGGAGTTGAATTTGATTCTAATAAGAGAAATCAAACGGACTTTGCTTTGTGGTTTACTACAAGTAAATTTGAAAACCATGAGATGCTATGGGATTCTCCTTGGGGAAGAGGTTATCCTGGATGGCATATAGAATGTACAGGTATATCTATTAAGTATTTGGGTGAATATATAGATATTCATTCAGGTGGAGTAGATAATATTTTTCCACATCATACTAATGAAATTGCACAATCAGTTGCCTATTTAGGACATGAATGGTGCCATTATTGGTTTCATAATGAACATCTTATTGATGAGACTGGTAAGATGAGCAAATCTAAAGGAGCAATTTTAAGAGTAAAAACTTTAGAAGAAAAAGGTTATAATCCTTTATCTTTCAGATTTATGTGTTTAAGTTCTCATTACAGAAAACAATTATTATTTTCATATGATGCTTTAGATCAAGCACAATCTACTTTATTAAAACTTTATAAAAAAATTTCTTCTATTGCTGATTCAGGTGAATATCAAGAAGATAAATTTAATGAATATAATGAATCATTTAAAGAGAAAATAAGTGATGATTTAAATACATCTAATGCTTTAACTGTTTTATATAATGTTTTAAAGGACAATAGTCTTACTGATAATACTAAAAGAAAATTGATTGAAAGCTTTGATAAAGTTCTTTCTTTAAATTTACTTAGTGGTGAATCTAATGAGATTAATTCTGATTTAGAAAAGTATATTCTTGAGAAAATTGAAGAGAGAAATATTGCTAAAAAGAATAAAGATTATGAATTGGCCGATTCTATTAGAAATGAATTATTAGATAAAGGTATATCTATTATTGATACAAGAGATGGTACAAAATATGAAGTTAATAGATAATATGAATGTTGAAGAAGTTAACAGTTTAGTTTTGGCTTATTTAGGTGATTGTATTTATGAAAATTACGTTAGACACTATTTAGTTGCTAAAGGTATTGCTAATGTTAATGATTTACAAAAAGAGGCTATTAAATATGTTTCTGCTATAGCGCAATCAAATGCTATACATAAAATGATTGATTCTAATTTTCTAAACGATGAAGAAATAGCTATATTTACAAGAGTGCGTAATAATAAAGGCCATGGTCATCCTAAAAGTTGTGATATTGTTACATATAAAAATGCCACAGGTTTAGAAGGTCTTATTGGTTATTTAGATTTATGTTCTAATAGTGAACGTATAAATGAAATAATGAAGTATATAGTAGGTGATTAATATGTTAGTCTATGGAAGAAATGTAGCTAGGGAGTTATTAAATAATAAAAATAAAAAGATTAATAAGATTTTTTTACAAGAAAACTTTGATGATAAAGATATTATTTCTCTAATTGAAAATAATAAAATTGATTATGAATTTGTAAAAAAACAAAGAATTGATAATTTGTCTGATGGAAATCATCAAGGTATAATTATGGATATTCCGGATTATAAATATAAAAAGCTAGCAGATATATTAGATGATAATCCTAGATTTGTAGTTATTCTTGACCATTTAGAGGATCCTCATAATTTTGGGGCAATAATTAGAACTTGTGAGGCAGCTGGTGTTGATGCAATAATCATACCTAAAGATAGACAAGTTCAAATTAACTCTACTGTTATGAAGACTTCCGTTGGTACCTTAGACAATATGAATATTGTTTCTGTAAGTAATGTAGTAAATGCCATAAATGATCTTAAAAAAGATGGCTTTTGGATAGTAGGTACATCGCTAAATACTAATGATGATTATAGAGATGTTGATTATTCAACAAAAATTGCTTTAGTAATTGGTAATGAGGCTAATGGTATGTCCAGAATTGTTGAGAAAAATTGCGATTATGTTGTTAAAATACCTATGTATGGAAAGACTAATAGCTTAAATGCATCAGTAGCTGCTGGAATTATGATTTATGAAATTATCCGTAATAGAAAGTAGGATATTTTGAATTATGAAAATGATTATGAATTAATATATTTAATAAGAGAAAAGGATGATTATGCTTTTACCTATATACTTAATAAGTATTCTAAGATTATTAATATTATTTGTAATAAATATTATTCTAAATATAAATATATTGGTTTATCTTATGAAGATTTAGTTCAAGAAGCTAGATTTGCTGTTTCAAAATTAATAAATAATTATGATGAAGAAAAAACTCTTTTTTATAGTTTTTTAATAGTATGTGTAGAAAGACATTTACTTTCTTTTTGTAAAAAATATAATAATATGAAAAATTATCCTTTAAATTATAGTTTATCTGATGATGTTTTTAATTATGTTAAAGAAGATAATTGTTCTTATGAAGTTGATTCTATTTTGACTGAAAATGAATTGTTTTTTGAATGTAAGAATTGTTTGAGTTTTAATCAAAGTATTGTTTTTGAGTTAAGATATAATAATTTTACTTATAAAGAGATATCTATTCTTTTAGATTTACCTTTGAGTACAATTGATGGACGATTATGTTTAATTAGAAAAAAATTAAAAAGCATTTTAAATATCAATATTTAAATTGTTTTTTTTTGTATTTTATTTTAAAATTAATATAAGGTAGGGTAACTATGACAAAGTATAATAAGATGGACAACATAACTTTAAATGAATGGTTTAAAGAACCTCATTCTGAGGATGATAAAAGAAAACTATTTCTTTACATGGATTCAGCAATGAAGTATGTACATGAAATGGGTCTTTGTGTTAATGTGTTTGATCCTAAAAAAATTGAGTTACTAAATAGTTCTTTGGAATATGTTAAGTTTGATGAGTTATACGATATTGGAGAGTTGGATTATAATGTTCAACAAAAAATAATTAATAAAGATATTTTTAAATCTGCTATATTTCAAGTTTTGTTGTATTCTAAGTTTGATTTAAAAACGACTACTGATTTTGTTAAAGAACATTTTGATGAGTTTACTTCTTTTTTATCAGAAAAAGATATTCCTTATTACAGGGGAGTTGTTGAAAGAGGTGCTTCTGTTTATTTCATAGAGTATGAAGCTGAAAGAGTTAAAAGGGAAGCTAATGATATTGAGAAAGAATTAAATGGTAATGATGTTGAAGTTCAAGATAATAAAGAATTAGAACAAATGTTATCAAATAATAAAGTTAATAGACTTATTTATGGTGAAAACTTATCTAAATCTGCTTTTATAAATATTTTGCTATATCCAACTATAATAATTGTATTGGCTTTAGTATTATCTTATTTGGTATTCTTACTAAGGTATTTTGGTTTATGATTATTGACATTTTCTTTTGTTTATGTTATTTTATTGATGTAAGCACAGGAAAGTGTTTTTTATTTTGAAAAAAATTTCAGGAAAAGGTGAGGATTATGTCAAAAGAAATTAAGAAAGAAAAATCTGCAAAAACACTAAAAAAGACTAACAATAAATCTAAGAAAGATAATAAAGAGCCTAAGAAGAATTTATGGGTTAGATTTAGAATATTTTGTCATGGTGTCAAGAGTGAATTTACAAAAGTTTATTGGACTTCAAAGAGTGATTTAGTTAAGTATTCTACAGCTACTATTTTCTTTTTAGTATTTACTGGTTTATTTTTCTTTTTAATTAATGTAGTATTTGCATTAATTCAACAATTAGTATAGAGGGGAGTTTTATAATATGGAAAAACAATGGTATGTAGTTAATACTTATTCAGGTCATGAAAACAAAGTTAAGGAAAAATTAGAAATGCGTGCTGAATCAATGGACATGCAAGATTATATTTTTAGAGTTATTATTCCTGAGGAAAAAGTGGTTGAAGTAAAAGATGGAGTAACTAAAGAAAAAGTCAAAAAGATGTTCCCTGGTTATGTTCTTGTTGAAATGGTTATGACAGATGAAGCATGGTATGTAGTAAGAAATACTCCAGGTGTTACTGGATTTATTGGTTCAAGTGGTAAAGGAGCTAAACCAACTCCATTACAACCAGCTGAAGTAGATAAAATCTTAGGAAGTATGGGAATAAGTAGAATTGATGTTGATACTGAATTAGCAGTAGGAACTAAGGTTAAGATTATTGCTGGACCATTCCAAGGAATGTTTGGTAAAGTTGATTCTTTAGACTTACCTAATCAAAAAGTTATGTTACTTGTTGATTTATTTGGTCAAGAAACTTCTGTAGAAGTTGAAATTAGTCAAATAGAAAATGCTTAAAAAACTTGATTTTTAAAATTATATATGTTATTATTTTTGTGCTATGTTTAGTTTATACATAGATTTAGTGGGAAGCATGGTTATGATTTAAAGCGGTAATCAAGCTATTTGTACCACTCGCGAAAACTTATTATAGGAGGTGTTTTTCGTGGCAAAGGAAGCAGTTAAAAAGATTAAATTACAAATACCTGCAGGTAAAGCTACTCCAGCTCCACCAGTTGGAACTGTTTTAGGACCAGCAGGAATCAATCTTCAAGATTTCTGTACTAAATATAATGATGCAACTAGAGAAAAAATGGGAGATATACTTCCAGTAGAAATCTCAATTTATGATGATAGAAGTTTTGATTTTGTTATCAAAACTCCACCAACAGCATTCTTATTAAAGAAATATGCAAAGATTCAAAAAGGTTCTACTAAGGGATCTAATGAAATAGTAGCTACTATTAGTGATGCTCAATTAACTGAGATAGCTGAAATTAAGTTACCAGATTTAAATGCATATTCTGTAGATGAAGCAAAGAAAATCGTTGCTGGAACTGCAAAAAATATGGGAATTGCTATTGAAGGGCAAAAGTAATTATTAAATAGATTAAATATTTAAATAATAATCCTCTAGATTAAATATTCTAGTGGGAGGAATTTAAATCCGCTTAAACCACAAAGGAGGAAATTCAATGAAAAATAGAAGTAAGAAATATGTTGAAGCTTCTTCAAAAGTTGAAAGAGGTAAAGCTTATTCAAAGGAAGAAGCAGTTAAATTAGTTAAAGAAACTTCAATCAGTAAATTTGATGGTTCAATTGAAATTGCTATGAGATTGAACTTAGATACTAAAAAAGCTGATCAACAATTAAGAGGTGCTATAGTACTTCCTAAAGGAACTGGTAAAACTAAAAGAGTTTTAGTTATTGCTAAAGGAGAAAAAGCTAATCAAGCTAAAGAAGCTGGAGCTGATTATGTAGGAGATGTAGATTTATTAGAAAAAATCGAAAAAGAAAATTGGTTTGAATTCGATACAATGATAGCTACACCTGATATGATGCCACTTCTTGGTAAGTTAGGTAGAGTTTTAGGACCTAAAGGATTAATGCCAAACCCTAAAACTGGTACAGTTACAATGGATGTTGCTAAAGCTGTTGATGAAGTTAAAGCTGGACGTGTTGAATATAGAACTGATTCATTCGGTAATATTCATGGTGTTATTGGTAAAGCTTCATTCAGTGAAGAAGATTTATTAGCTAACTTAGATGCATTTGTTGCACATATTTTAAGAATTAAACCTGCTACAGTTAAAGGTGAGTATGTTAAGAACATCTCAATTTCTGCTGCAATGGGTCCTGGAATTAAAATTGAAAATAATTTTGACAAATAATAAATATTATAGTATGATATAGACAATTTATTGGTGCCATAGACAGTAGGTATAAAAGTAAATCCTACCGAGGACTTTAATTAAGAAATTGAAAAGTTCTCGTATTATGTTATCGAGAACTTTTTTATGGCATCCTTATATAGATTAAGGAGGTGTGTTATGGCAAGCGAGAAAATCTTAAAGCAAAAGCAAACTGTAATTGATGAAATTAAAGAACGTGCTGAGAAAGCTAATACTATTGTTTTATTCGATTATCGTGGAATGACTGATAGTGAAGCTAAAGAATTACGTATTAAATTAAGAGAATCAAATTCAGATTATAAGGTATATAAAAATACTCTTATGGCTCGTGCTTTTAATGATTTAGGTATTGATCTTAATGAAGGATTAAATGGTCCTAGTGCATTTGCATTTGGTGAGGATCAAATAGCTCCAATTAAGGTTTTATCTGATTTTGCTAAAGACCATCCAGCATTAGTATTAAAAGTAGGTTTAGTTGATGGAGAAAAAGCTGATGAAGCTAAATTAGCTGAATATGCTACTATCCCTTCAAGAGAAGGATTACTTACTATGCTTGCTGGTGGTATGATTGGTATTGCAAAAGACTTATCAATCTGCTTAGACTTATATAGTCAACAAAAAGAACAATAATAAAAAATAATAATAAATATAGGAGGAATTATAAATGGCTAAATTAACAAAAGAAGATTTTATCAGTAGTTTAAAAGAAATGACTTTATTAGAAATTAAAGAATTAGTAGATGCAATGAAGGAAGAATTTGGTGTTGATCCATCAGCTGTTGCTGTTGCTGCACCAGTTGCTGGAGGTGCTGCTGAAGCTGCTCCAAGTACAGTTAGTGTAACTATTACTGATGCTGGATTAGCAAAAGTTGCTGTAATTAAAGTTGTTAAAGAAATTACTGGATTAGGATTAAAAGAATCTAAAGATATCGTTGATGCTAATGGTGTAGTTAAGGAAAATATTCCAACTGCTGAAGCTGATGAAATCAAAGCTAAGCTTGAAGAAGCTGGAGCTACTGTAGAAGTTAAGTAATTAACTTCTTTTTTTAATTTTAAAATTATGTTGACAAAATATTTTTAGTATACTATAATGAAATTACTAATAGATGATAGATTGGTTGTCTTTAATCAATCATATGTGTAAAACCTTACCATTCCTATTAGTTACAATATTTGAAGAGGAAAACTTCAAGCAACTAACTCCTATATTAGTGTAATGATTAACTTTTATAGGAACCTAAACCAAATGGATAAATTATTTATCAGATGATTTATTCATAAAAAAATATGTCTTTACGTAAGATATCGAATTATTATGAAATTTTAAATTTTATTATTTATTCTTTTATAATAATAAGACCTTATAAGAAGAAATTAAGTAAGTAAAATCTTAATATATTTTTTGAATATATAGTATAATCATTGACTATATATTTTTTTTGCGTTTTTTTAGAATTTATATTGACTTTGATCTTAGTTTATAGTATTATGAAGTTGTAATCTAGAATATCTGATTGATATATTTACTTGTCTTTTGGTAAATATATTAATGTTTGATGATATGTTCTTAAAGGGTAAGTTAGTTGAGACTAGATTATGAATATTGTAGAGAGAAAGAAACTCTTAATGGTAAGTATATTTATATATATACTGATAATATTTATATAAATATTCTTAAAACTCGGTCACTTCGGTGACTTTTTTATTGCAAAAAAATATCTTGCTTATTTTTAATATATATTATATAATGAATTTATATCATTTTTTTTCGAAAAAATATTGACTTTACTATTAAAATAAGATAATATATTCATGCGAAAGGAGATAACTGTATATTTTTTTAATATAGTTATCTTTTTCTTTTTTTAAGAGGCGATAGAATGGGGCAATATTTTAGTAACGAAGATTTACCTAGCAAAATAAGGAAAATTGATTGTTTTGTTTTGGGTAAAAAATTCGTTTTTTTAACTGACAATGGCGTCTTTTCTAAAGACGGTTTGGATTTTGGCAGTAGACTTCTTCTTGAATCAATCCCGCTTGAAGAAGTTGGAGGCAAAATTCTTGATGTGGGTTGCGGTTATGGAGTATTTGGAATTATTTTAAATAAAATTACTGGTTCATATGTTGATATGATTGATGTTAATAGAAGAGCTATTCATTTATCTAATAGAAATATTGAGGAAAATAAATGCTCTAATATAAAGGCTTTTGAGAGTAATTGTTATTCTAATATTGATTCCAAATATACTTGTATTGTTACCAATCCTCCGATAAGGGCTGGAAAAAGTATCGTCTATGATATAGTGATGAACGCTAAAGATCATTTAGAAGAAAATGGGAAGTTATTCTTAGTGATTAGAAAAGAACAAGGCGCTAAATCGTTATTAATCGACTTAAAAAAAGTTTATAGTAATGTTAATGTTCTCGAAAAGAGAAAAGGTTTTTATATTATAAGTTGTTCATTATAATGTAGAAAGATGTGGGGTGAAAAAGATAGTGGCTTATAAAATAGTTAAATGTGGTGATTTCAGAGAAAGACGTAATTTCTCTAGTATTCGTAATACTTATGAATTAAGAGATTTACTTGAAATCCAAAAGAAGTCTTATAAGTGGTTTATCGATAATGGTATTAAAGAAGTATTCCAAGATTTATTTCCAGTTGAAAACTTCTCAGGTACTTTATCATTAGAATTTGGTGATTATCATTTTGATGAACCTAGATATTCTATTAAAGAAAGTAAAGATAGAGAAACAACATATTCTGCTCCTTTAAGAGTTGAGGTTCGCTTATTTAATCGTGAATCTGGAGAAGTCAAAGAGCAAGAAATATTTATGGGTGATTTACCTATAATGACAGATAGCGGTACTTTTGTTATCAATGGTGCTGAGCGTGTTATTGTATCTCAATTAGTTCGTTCTCCTAGTGTTTATTTCAATAGAGAAATAGATAAAAATGGACGTGAATTAATTACTTCCCAAATAATTCCAACTAGAGGTACATGGTTAGAATATGAAACAGATGCAAGAGATGTTTTATATGTAAGAATTGATAGAACTAGAAAAGTAGCTTTAACTACTTTACTTAGAGCTTTTGGTCTTTCTAGTGATGAAGATATCTTTAAAATTTTTGGTGAAGATGATTATCTAAAAAATACAATTTCTAAAGATTCTACTAAAAATACTGATGAGGCTTTAATTGAAATTTATGAAAAATTAAGACCTGGTGAACCAGCTACTCTTGATTCTTCTAAGAACCAAATAATTACAAGATTTTTTGATGAATTTAGATATGATTTAGCTAAGGTTGGTAGATATAAATTTAATCGTAAATTAAATGTTGCTGATAGATTATTAGATCAAACTTTAGCAGAAGATATTGCTGATGTAGAAACTGGTGAAGTAGTATTTGAAAAAGGAACTGTTATAACTAAAGCTAATATAGATGAATTAAAGACTGTTTTAGCTAAAGGATATGGTTTAAAAGAAGTTTTAGTTAATGAAGATTTAGATACTTATAATAAAGTTCAAATCGTTAAAATTTATGATCCTAACAATAAAAAGAAAGTTATTTCTATTATTGGTAATGATCAATCTATTGACGTTAAGAGATTAACAATTTCTGATGTATATGCTTCAATATCATATTATTTAAATTTATTACATGGTATTGGTAATTATGATGAAATCGATCATTTAGGAAATCGTCGTATTAGACAAGTTGGTGAATTACTACAAAACCAATTTAGAATTGGTGTTTCTAGAATGGAAAGAGTAATTCGTGAAAGAATGACTACTCAAGAAATGGAAGAAGTTACTCCTAAGACTTTAATTAATATTAGGCCAGTAACTGCTGCTATGAAAGAATTCTTTGGTAGTTCTCAATTATCTCAATTTATGGATCAAACAAATCCTATAGCAGAACTTACAAATAAAAGACGTTTATCTGCTTTAGGACCTGGTGGATTATCTAGAGATAGAGCAGGTGTTGAAGTTCGTGACGTTAATGCTTCTCACTACGGAAGAATATGTCCTATTGAATCACCTGAAGGTCCAAATATCGGTCTTATTACTTCACTTGCAAGTTATGCTAAGATTGATGAATATGGATTTATTATGACTCCTTATAGAAAAGTTGTTAATAGTCAAATAACTGATGAAGTTTGTTACTTAACTGCTGATGAGGAATTGGATTATGTTATTTCTCAATCAACTGTAGGAACTGATGAATCTAATAAGATAATAGATGAACAAGTAAATGCTCGTTTTAGAGGAGAAAATATTTTAGCTAAACCTGAGAATGTTGATTATATAGATGTTAGTCCACAACAAGTTGTTTCAGTTACTACTTCTTGTATTCCATTCTTAGAGCATGATGATGCTACTCGTGCTTTGATGGGTGCTAACATGCAACGTCAAGCTATGCCATTAATTAAAACTGAAGCTCCTTTTGTTGGAACAGGTGTTGAATTTGTTGCAGCTAAAGATTCTGGAGTTGAAGTAGTAGCTAAGAATGATGGTGTAGTTGAATATGCTGATGCTAAAAAAGTTGTTGTTAAGACAAAAACAGGTAAAGATACTTATACTTTAGCAAACTTTGAATTAGGAAACTCAAGTATTTGTATGCATCAAAGACCAATAGTTCATGTTGGTGATAAAGTTAAAGCAGATAAAACTATCTTAGCTGATGGTAATTCAACTGATAAAGGTGAGTTAGCATTAGGTAAAAATATGACAGTTGCTTTCATGACTTTTAATGGATATAACTATGAAGATGCTGTTATATTAAATGAAAATTTAGTTAAAGATGATAAATATACTTCATTACATCTTGAAGATTACGAGATGCAATGTCGTGAAACTAAGTTAGGACCTGAAGAAATAACAAGAGATATTCCAAATGTTAGTGAAGAAGCTCGTCGTAACTTAGATGAAAATGGTATTGTTACAATCGGTACTGAAGTAAAAGAAGGAGATATCTTAGTTGGTAAAGTTACTCCAAAAGGTATGGCTGAACTTACTTCAGAAGAAAAATTATTACATGCTATTTTTGGTGAAAAAACTCGTGAAGTTAGAGATACATCATTACGTGTTCCACATGGTGGAGATGGTATCGTTCATGATATTAAGATTTATTCAAGAAAGGATAATGACGAATTACCAGCTGGTGTTTCTAAAGTTATCCGTGTATATATAATCCAGAAACGTAAGATTCAAGTTGGAGATAAGATGTCTGGACGTCATGGTAACAAAGGTGTTATTTCACTTATTCTTCCTCAAGAAGATATGCCATATTTACCAGATGGTACTCCAGTTGATATTATGCTAAATCCACAAGGTGTTCCTTCTCGTATGAACTTTGGACAAATTCTTGAAATTCATATGGGTATGGCTTGTAAGAAATTAGGTGTTCATATTGCTACACCAGTATTTGATGG
Organism: Bacilli bacterium; assembly: GCA_017519965.1. Next base: position 36,606 of record JAFWRK010000048.1, on the reverse strand, counting down.
AGCTCATATCTCTGATATTCAAAAGATGATGAAAGAAGCAGGAATGGATGAAGATGGTAAGACTGTTCTTTATGATGGTCGTACTGGTGAGGCATTTGATCATAGAATATCTGTTGGTGTAATGTATATGATTAAACTACATCATATGGTTGATGATAAATTACATGCTCGTTCTACTGGACCATATTCATTAGTTACACAACAACCTCTTGGTGGTAAAGCTCAATTTGGTGGACAAAGATTTGGTGAAATGGAAGTTTGGGCATTATATGCTTATGGTGCTGCTCATACTTTACAAGAAATTATTACTTATAAATCTGATGATGTTGTTGGACGTGTTAAGGTTTATGAATCTATTGTTAAAGGTGAAGAAGTAAATCAAGCTGGTGTTCCTGAATCATTCAGAGTATTAATGAAAGAATTCCAAGCTTTAGGATTAGATATTTCTATTATTAATGATGAAGGTAAAACTTTACAATTAAAAGAAATTGAAGAAGCTGAAGATAAAGAAGATTCAAATACATCTATAGATGATATTGATGTTAGTAGAATAGTTGATAATAATCAGGTTCCTACTAACGACGATTATCAAGACGAAAATGAAGAAGACGATGAAGAAGACGAAAATATTGCCTTTGATGATAATTATCAAGGTGATGAAGATGAAGGAGATGAATTTTAATGATAGAAGTAAATAAATTTGATGCCTTAAAAATAGGTATTGCTTCTCCTGAAAAGATTCGTGAATGGTCTTATGGTGAGGTTAAAAAACCAGAAACTATTAATTATCGTACTTTACGTCCTGAAAGAGATGGTTTATTCTGTGAAAAGATTTTTGGACCAACAAAAGATTTCGAATGTGCTTGTGGTAAATATAAAAGAGTACGTTATAAAAATATAGTATGTGATAGATGTGGAGTTGAGGTTACTCGTGCTAAAGTTAGACGTGAACGTATGGGTCATATCGAATTAGCAACTCCTGTTTCTCACATTTGGTTCTTTAAAGGTGTTCCTTCTCGTATGGGTCTTGTATTAGATATGAGTCCTAGAGATTTAGAAGAAGTTTTATATTTTGTAAGTTATGTTGTTATTGATAAAGGAAATGCTCCTTTAGAAAATAAACAAACTTTATCAGAAAAAGAATATAGAGCTTATTATGAAAAATATGGTACTGGATTCCGTGTTGGAATGGGTGCTGAAGCAATTAAAGAATTATTAAAGAAAGTAGATCTTAAGAAAGAAATAGATGATATTAATGCAGAATTAGAAAGTGCACAAGGTCAAAAAAGAACTAGACTAATAAAGAGACTAGATGTTTTAGATGCATTCTATAGTTCTGGTAATAGACCTGAGTGGATGATATTAGATTGTATTCCTGTTATTCCACCTGAATTAAGACCTATGATTCAATTAGATGGTGGTAGATTTGCTACATCTGATTTAAATGATTTATATAGACGTGTTATTAATAGAAATAATCGTTTAAAGAAATTAATTGATTTAGGAGCTCCTGGAATCATTATTCAAAATGAAAAACGTATGCTTCAAGAAGCTGTAGATGCATTATTTGATAATGGTCGTCGTGGAAGAAGTGTTACAGGTGCTGGAAATCGTCCTCTTAAATCACTTTCTAGTATGTTAAAAGGTAAACAAGGACGTTTCAGACAAAACTTATTAGGTAAACGTGTTGATTATTCTGGTCGTTCAGTTATAGTTGTTGGACCATCATTAAAGATGTATCAATGTGGTATACCTAAAGAAATGGCTCTTGAATTATTTAAACCTCATGTTATACATGGTTTAGTAAGTAAGGGTATTGCTCATAATATAAAAGCTGCTAAGAAGTTAATTGAAAATCAAGATTCAGTTGTTTGGGATATTGTTGAAGAGGTTATTAAAGAACATCCAGTTATGCTTAACCGTGCTCCAACTCTACATAGATTAGGAATTCAAGCTTTTGAACCTGTATTAGTTGGTGGAAAAGCTATTAGACTACATCCATTAGTATGTCCTGCATTTAATGCAGACTTCGATGGTGATCAAATGGCTGTTCATGTTCCTATTTCTGAGGAAGCTCAAGCTGAAGCTAGATTATTAATGTTAGGATCTAATAACATACTTCATCCAAAATCTGGTGATCCAATTGTTACACCATCACAAGATATGGTTTTAGGTAACTATTATATTACAATGGAAAAAGCTGGACTTGAAGGAGAAGGAAGAGTATTTAAAGATTCTAATGAAGCTTTAATGGCTTATGAAAGAAAGGAATTATCATTACATACTCGTATTGCTATTCCTGTTAATTCTTTCAAATATAAACTATTTACTGAAAGTCAAAAAGGAAAATATTTAGTAACTACTGTTGGTAAAATTAAATTTAATGAAATATTACCAGATTCATTTGCATATATTAATGAGCCAACTTTAGATAATATTTCAAATATTACTCCTAATAAATATTTCTTAGCAAAAGGAACTAATATTCCTGAAGCAATTAAAGAAATGCCTTTAGTTCAACCTTTTGCTAAAAAGACTCTTGAACAAATTATTGCTCAAGTATTTAAGAGATATAAGACAACTGAGACTTCATCAATGCTTGATAAGATGAAAGATTTAGGTTTCTATTATTCTACTATAGCTGGTATTACAGTTTCTATGGCAGATGTTGAAATAAGTCAAAAGAAACCTGAGATAGTTGCTGAAGCTCAAAAAGTTGTTGATAAAATTAATAAACAATATAAACGTGGTTTAATAACTGAAGAAGAAAGATTTAACAAAGTTATTGAAACATGGAATGGTGCTACTGATGCAGTTAAAGATGAGTTAGAAGCTGTTTCTAAAACAGATATTGATAATCCAATATTTATCATGATGAACTCTAAAGCTCGTGGTAACATTTCAAACTTCACTCAGGTTGCTGGTATGCGTGGTATAATGGCTAAACCTGATGGTTCTTCAGTTGAAATTCCGGTTACTTCAAACTTCATTGAAGGATTATCAGTTTCTGAATTCTTCTTATCTACACATGGTGCTCGTAAAGGTTCTGCCGATACTGCATTAAAAACAGCTGATTCTGGTTACTTAACTAGACGTTTAGTTGATGTTTCTCAAGACTTAATAGTTAGAGAAGCTGATTGTGGTACTGATCAAGGTGTTGTAGTTAAAGATTTCATAAATGAAAAAACTGGTACAATAATTGAAAGTTTAAAAGACCGTATTGTTGGTAGATTTGCTAATAAGAAGATTGTTAATCCTGAAACTAAAGAATTAATAGTTGATAAGTTAGAAATGATTACTGATAATTTAGCTGATAAAATAGTAGCTGCTGGTATTAAAGAAGTTGAAATTAGAACTATTTTAACTTGTGGTACAGCAAATGGTGTTTGTCAAAAATGTTATGGTCGTAACTTAGCTACAGGTAACTTAGTTGAAGTTGGAGAGGCTATCGGAGTTATGGCTGCTCAATCAATCGGTGAACCTGGTACTCAATTAACAATGCGTACATTCCACTCTGGTGGAGTTGCTCATGGTGGTGATGCTGATATCACTCAAGGTCTTCCTCGTGTACAAGAATTATTCGAAGCACGTAATCCAAAAGCAAAAGCTACAATTGCTGAAATTGATGGTAAAGTTTCTAAGATTAAAGAAGATCATGGAAAATATAAAATTAGTATTACAAATAAATTAGAGACAAAAGAACATGTTACTAACTATGGTTCTAAATTATGTGTTGAAGTTGGTGATAAAGTTTCTTGTGGTGATAAGTTAACTGAAGGTGCTATTAGTCCAAAAGAATTATTAGCAGTAACAGATCCTATTACTACTCAAAACTATATCTTAAAAGAAGTTCAACATACATATCGTTCTCAAGGTGTTGATATTTCAGATAAACATATTGAAGTTATTGCACGTAGAATGATTTCTAAGATTAGAATTGTTGATGGAGGAGATACTAGATTCCTTCCAGGAAGCTTAGTTAACTTTAAAGAATTCTCTGATGGTAATAAAGAAGCAGTTATTAATGGTAAAACTCCTGCTTTAGGTAAACCAATTCTTTTAGGAATTACTAAAGCAGCTCTTGAAACAGATTCATTCTTATCTGCTGCATCTTTCCAAGAGACAACAAGAATCTTAACTGATGCTGCAATAAAAGGTAAGATTGATCCACTTTCAGGATTAAAAGAAAACGTAATAATTGGTAAATTAATACCAGCTGGAACTGGAAGTAAAGTTTACCGAGATGTAGATTTCGAACTAAAAAAAGAGTTCATTGATGAAGAACCTCTTGAGAAGTTAGAAAATCAATTTATGGAGTAAGGAATTCTTACTCCTTTTTTTTATTTTTTTTGTTGACATTAATATCTAGAAGTGATATATTAATATCGCTATTAAATATCTTTGCGTATATTGCAAAGTTTTATTTAAAGGGTAAAATGATACACCTGGATATGTGTAAAGAAAGGAGACTGATTTTATGCCTACAATTAACCAATTAGTTCATAAAAAACGTAAAGATAAGGTTAGAAAAAGTAAAGCACCAGTTCTTAATGTTGGATTAAATAGTATTAAGAACAAAGCAACTGATGTTAATTCTCCTCAAAAACGTGGAGTTTGTACTCGTGTTGGTACTAAGACACCTAAAAAACCTAACTCAGCATTACGTAAGTATGCTCGTGTTCGTTTATCTAATGGTAAAGAAGTAGATACTTATATTCCTGGAATTGGACACAACTTACAAGAACATAGTGTTGTTTTAATTCGTGGAGGACGTGTTAAGGACTTAATCGGAGTTCGTTATCACATCATTCGTGGTACTTTAGATACTGCTGGAGTTAAGGATCGTATGCAAGGACGTAGTAAATACGGTGCAAAAAAACCTAAAAAATAAATTTAAATTAAAACTTTTTGAAGGGAGGATATAACATGCGTAAGAGACGTGCAGTTAAAAGAGATATATTAGCAGATCCAATATATAAATCTAAGATAGTTGCTAAATTAATTAATACTGTTATGTTAGATGGTAAAAAAGGAACTGCTCAAACAATCGTTTATGAAGCTTTTGATACTGTTAAGAACAAAACTGGTAAAGAACCAATTGAAGTTTTTAATGAAGCAATGGAAAATATTAAACCACAACTAGAAGTTAAATCTCGTCGTGTAGGGGGTTCCAATTATCAAGTACCTGTAGAAGTTACACCTGCTAGAAGTCAAGCTTTAGCACTTAGATGGTTAACTAAATTCTCACGTGAACGTGGTGGTAAAGGTATGGCTGATAATTTAGCTAATGAAATTATAGATGCATCAAATGGTACAGGTGCAGCTGTTAAAAAACGTGAAGATACTCATAGAATGGCTGAAGCAAATAAGGCTTTCGCTCATTATAGATGGTAGAAAGGAGTTACTATGGCAAGAGATACGTCTTTAGAGAAGACTAGAAATTTAGGAATAATGGCTCATATCGATGCAGGTAAAACAACTTGTACTGAAAGAATCTTATTCCATACAGGAGTTACTCATAAAATAGGAGAAACTCATGATGGTGAATCTCAAATGGACTGGATGGAGCAAGAACAAGAACGTGGTATTACTATCACTTCTGCTGCAACAACAGCTCATTGGAAAGGTTACCGTTTTAATATAATCGATACTCCAGGACACGTAGACTTTACTATTGAAGTTTCACGTTCATTACGTGTATTAGATGGTTCTGTTGCATTACTTGATGCACAAGCTGGAGTTGAACCTCAAACTGAAACAGTTTGGAGACAAGCATCTGAATTTAAAGTTCCAAGAATTATTTTTGCAAATAAAATGGATAAAATGGGTGCTAATTTTGAATACACATTACAAACAATTAAAGATCGTTTAGGAGTTAATTCTAAACCAATCGAATGGCCTATTGGAGCTGAAGCTGATTTCACTGGTGTAATCGACTTAGTTACAATGAAAGCTTATGAATACGATGGTGAACAAGCTGAAAATGCTAAAGAAATTGAAATTCCTGAACATTTAAAAGCAATAGCTGAAGAGAAAAGAGCAGAATTAATTGATGCTGTAGCTGAATTTGATGAAGATACAATGATGACTTACCTAGATGGTGGAGAAGTTACTGTTGATATGATTAAAAAAGCTATTAGAAAAGGTACATTAGCTGCTGAATTCTTCCCAGTTATGTGTGGTACTGCATTAGGAAATAAAGGTATTAAACTTTTACTTGATGCTGTTATTGATTATTTACCAAGCCCTGTTGATGTTGAATCAATTAAAGGACATACTTTAGATGGTCAAGAAGCTGAAAGACATCCTAGTGATAATGAACCTTTCTCAGCATTAGCATTTAAAGTTATGACTGATCCATTTGTTGGACGTTTAACTTTCTTCAGAGTTTATTCTGGACACTTATCAAGTGGTTCATATGTATTAAACTCTACTAAAGATTCTAAAGAAAGAATTGGTCGTATTCTTCAAATGCATGCTAATAACCGTAAAGAAATATCTGATGTTTATACTGGAGATATTGCTGCTGCAGTAGGACTTAAAAATACTACTACTGGAGATACTTTATGTGATGAAAAGAAACCTATCATCCTTGAAAGTTTAGTAGTTCCAGAACCAGTTATTCAATTAGCTGTTGAACCTAAGAGTAAAGCTGATCAAGATAAAATGGCATTAGCTTTACAAAAATTGGCTGAAGAAGATCCAACATTTAAAGTTCATACTGATCATGAAACTGGTCAAACAGTTATCGCTGGTATGGGTGAATTACACTTAGACGTTTTAGTTGATCGTATGAAACGTGAATTTAATGTAGAAGCAAATGTTGGTGCTCCTCAAGTTGCTTATCGTGAAACAATTAAAGCTGCTGCTGATTGTGAAGGTAAGTATATTAAACAATCTGGTGGTCGTGGACAATATGGACACGTTTGGGTTAAATTTGAGCCAAATCCAGATAAAGGATATGAATTTGTTGATCAAATCGTAGGTGGAGTTGTTCCTCGTGAATATATTCCAGTTGTTGATAAAGGATTACAAGAAGCATTACAAACAGGTGTACTTGCTGGTTACCCTATGATTGACGTTAAATGTACATTGTTCGATGGATCATATCATGATGTAGACTCTAATGAAATGGCTTTCAAGATTGCTGCAAGCTTTGCTTTAAAAGAAGCTAAGAATAAATGTAATCCAGTATTACTTGAACCTATCATGAAAGTTGATGTTACAACACCTGAAGAATACTTCGGTAACGTTATGGGTGATTTAACAGCTCGTCGTGGTAAACCATTAGGACAAGAAGCACAAGGAAATGCTGTTAAGCTAAGTGCAATGGTTCCACTTTCTGAAATGTTTGGTTATGCTACTAACTTACGTTCAAATACACAAGGTAGAGCAAACTTTATAATGCAACCAGATCATTATGAAGAAGTACCTAAAAACATTGCAGAAGAAATAATTAAAAAGAGTGGAAATTAATTAATAATGTATCAAAATAGTTGAAAATCTTTCAATTATTAGATAAAATATATGTTGTAAATAAATAAGGAGGAAATTATTTTATGGCAAAAGAAAAATTTGATCGTTCAAAACCACATGTTAACATTGGTACAATTGGACACGTAGATCATGGTAAAACTACTTTAACTGCTGCTATTACTAAATGTTTAGCTGGTAAAAACGGAAACCAAGCTGTAGAATTCTCTAACATTGATAAAGCACCAGAAGAAAGAGAACGTGGTATCACTATCAATACTGCTCACGTTGAATATAGTACTGATACTAGACACTACGCTCACGTTGACTGCCCAGGACATGCTGACTATGTTAAAAACATGATTACTGGAGCTGCTCAAATGGATGGAGCAATCTTAGTTATTGCTGCTACAGACGGACCTATGGCACAAACTCGTGAACATATCTTACTTGCTCGTCAAGTTGGAGTTCCTAAAATGGTTGTATTCATGAATAAGTGTGATATGGTTGATGATGAAGAACTATTAGAATTAGTAGAAATGGATATTCGTGAATTATTAAATGAATATGGTTTCGAAGGAGATGAAACTCCAATTATCCGTGGTTCTGCATTAAAAGCATTAGAAGGAGATCCTGAATGGGTTGGTAAAATCGATGAATTAATGAACGCTGTTGATACATGGATTCCAACTCCAGAAAGAGATAACGATAAACCTTTCTTAATGAGTATCGAAGATGTATTCACAATCACTGGTCGTGGTACAGTTGTTACTGGACGTGTTGAACGTGGACAATTAAAACTTAACGATGAAGTTGAAATCGTTGGTATTAAACCTACTAAGAAAACAGTTGTTACTGGAATTGAAATGTTCCGTAAACAATTAGATTATGCTGAAGCTGGAGACAATGCTGGAGTATTATTACGTGGTATTGCTCGTGAAGAAGTTGAAAGAGGACAAGTTCTTGCTAAACCAGGAAGCGTTACTCCACATCACAAATTCAAAGCTGCAGTTTATGTATTAAGCAAAGAAGAAGGTGGACGTCATACTCCATTCTTCACAAACTATCGTCCTCAATTCTATTTTAGAACTACAGACGTAACTGGTGTTATTACTTTACCAGAAGGTACTGAAATGGTTATGCCAGGTGATAACGTTAATATTGATGTTGAATTAATTCACTCAATCGCACTTGAACAAGGAACTAAATTCTCTATCCGTGAAGGTGGAAGAACTGTTGGTGCTGGTAACGTTACTGAAATCGTTGAATAATACAAATAAAAAATCAGACATTAGTCTGATTTTTTTTGTTTGTTTTTAGAAAAACTTTTATATAAATTATAAGAGAAGTTATTTAATATTATATCAAATTCTCCTATGTATTCAGTTATTGTTGTATTAAATCCTAGTTTCTTTTCATTTATCGAACTGTTTTCTATCTGTTTTTCAAATTCTCCTATAATTCCATTTAAATTTATATACTTTAAATTCTCTTTTGTGTAATCTTCTATCATTTTCCATTTTAAAACGTATTCAGGATTATTGTTTCTATATTTAGGATCTACACCTTCTTCTATTAAGAATGCAGCATTATCATATTTGATTACTAGAGCTCCTCCAATAATGATTCCATCTGGGTATTCTTTTAATAAATTTGTTGCTTGAACTAGTGCATGTTTGTATGTGTCTAGTAATTTATCTGATTCCATCTTTTTATTAAGAATTATTTCTTTTTGTTTTTGATCTATAGAAACATCTTGTATTAGATTAGACAATGAATTATTATTCTCTATTTCACTTTCATATGCACGTCTACTATTTACTGTATATAGTTCTGTATTTATTTTGGCATAATAAACTTCTGCGTTATCACCAAACTTTTCAATTAGTGCTTTGTAATAAGCCTTTGGTTTTTTGTTGTTTTTCTTAATATATTCATATAATTTATCTATGTTTTTTTCTTCATCTTTAACTGCATCTATTCCAAAGTTGGTAGCTCTTCTTATCTTATTTCTTGTTCTTTTATCAAATCTACTAAATAGATCTTCAGGTTTATTATTTAGGATTATTAAGCCTTCCCATCTTGGTTTTTCACTAGAAAAGTCATTTATTTTTCCTTTATATTCAAAACCTACTGATTTTAAATTTTCTATTATTGCGTTTCCTTGATTATTAAAATTCATAATAGTGCCATTAGAGTCTCTAATAGTTAAAGGAATATATGGATCTATTCTAAGCAACATGAATCCTTGTTTACCTAACACCTGTTTAATTTTTTTTATTATTTCTTCTAAATTTTCTATATTTTCATAATTTAATAAAAAACCTCTAGGAGCATATGCAATTTTATTGCTCATAAATACTTGTTTATATAATAATAATGTTGCTCCTATAAGCTTGTTTGTATCACTAACTATTCCTAAATAATGGATGTTGTATCCAAATTTAGTCATTAATGATCCATAGTTACTTGTTTGAAAATAATTCCTATATCTATGGTTCTTTGCAAATTTGTCAAATTGTTCGGGTTTTAAAGTGACTATTTTCATCTCCAACACCTCTTTATTACGTTATTTATTATATCATATTGAAAATCTTTCTTTCAATATGTTATGGAATTTTATGATTTCTATTATAGTATAATTATTGTAAGCTATTATTATATAAAATATGGTAGAATATATATAGGTGATAAAAATGAACAATTCTTTTTTACATTTAAGAAATGAATATCCTGAATTTGTTTATGAAGATTTTAATGTTATAGAAACTGAAATAGAGTATAAAGTTACTTATATTTTTCGTTTGAAAGAACTAACATTTAAACCAGTAATAACAATTTCAAAAAAACATATTACTAATAAAGATATTGATAAAGAGTATTTAAATTATTTATTCTTTCATTATGGTTTATTTGATTTAATGAGTTATTATAAATTGACTTGTTCTCCTAAAATTATTATTAAACCAATGTTTATTGATTCTAATCAATGTTCATTTTTTAAAAAAGTATTATTTAATGGATTAGGAGAGTATTTTTATAAAAATAGTATTAATCTTAGTTATGATGAGTTTTTAGATATAAGTGTAGAGAGTGATAAAAAGTATAATCTTCCTACTTTTGTTGATAATTATAAGGGAAATATAATACCTATAGGTGGAGGAAAAGATTCTATTGTATCTATGGAATTATTAAAAAATTATCATGATTATAATAAATTATTTATGTTAGAAAGAAATCTTTATCCAGAAAATAAAGCTGGATATGAATCAATCTATAAAGCTGGTTACAATGATTCTTCTATTGTATTATTTAAAAATGAACTTGATTTACAATTAATTGAACTAAATAAAAAGGGATTTTTAAATGGACATATTCCTATATCTGCTTGTATTAGTATGGCTAGTTTTATTTTAGCTTATTTGAATAATAAAAAATATATTGTTTTATCAAATGAAGCTAGTGCTAATGAAGGTAATTTTGAGGGATTGTCTGTTAACCATCAATATTCAAAAGGTTATGAATATGAAGCTGATTTTCAAAATTATTCTCGTACTTATCTTCATCCTTATATTTTTTATTTTAGTTTACTAAGAGGTTGGAATGAATATGAAATAGTACGTGAGTTTTTAAAGGAAAAGAAATATCTAAGTGTTTTTAGAAGTTGTAATCGTGGTACTAAAGAAAATATTTGGTGTAATCATTGTAGTAAATGTTTATATGTTTATATAATGTTATATCCTTATCTTACAGATGAAGAAATGAAATTAGTATTTGATAATGATATGTTAGATGATCCAAGTTTAGAAGATACTTTTTTAGATTTAATACTTCCTTCGCGTTTAAAACCGTTTGAATGTGTTGGAACAAGATTAGAGATTAATTATGCCTTACAAATGGCTTTAAAAAACAAAGATAAATATCCTTACTTATTAAAATTATATAAGGAAAAATACTTTGAAAATGAAATTAATAAAGATTTAGTTGAAAACTTTTGGAATAATGAAAATTCTATTCCTGAAGAATATTTAGTATTATTTGGTGATAAAAATGAAAGATAAAATATATAATTTTTTAAAAAATAGAGGGAAAATATTAATATTAGGTTTTGGTAAAGAGGGTAAATCTACTTATAATTTTCTTCGTAGTATGGATTCTAATATAGAAATTGGAATTGCTGATTTAAAAGAAATAACTGATGAGCAAGTATTAAATGACTCAAATATTATTTTTCATATTGGAGATAACTATTTAGATGCTTGTAATAATTATGATGTTATTATTAAAGGTCCAGGTGTTATTGTTAAGGATTATTTAAGTGAAGAAGTTAGAAGTAGAATAACTTGTCAAACTGACTTATTTGTTCAATTTTGTAATGCAAAAACAATTGGTATTACTGGTACAAAAGGAAAGTCTACTACTACATCTCTTATGTATCATATACTAAAATCTTTAGGAAAAAATGCTATTCTTATGGGAAATATTGGTATACCTGTATTTGATACTATTGATGAAATACAAGATGATTGTATTTGTGTAATGGAATTAGGATGTCATCAATTGGAATATATGACTCATTCTCCTAATATTGGTGTTGTGTTAAATGTTTATGAAGAACATTTAGATCATTATATATCTATGCAACATTATGTTGATAGTAAGAAAAATATTTATCGATTTCAGAATGAAACTGATTATGCTTTATTAGGTAATAGTCCTTTTTTGAAAGATGATAATATAAAAAGTTCAATTATTAGAGAAGGTAATTTTGATGATAATTGTTATTATAAAGATAATGGTAATCTTGTTATAAAAATTAATTCTAAGTTAACTTCTATACCTATTTCTAAAATTAAAACATCTTTAAAAGGAGATCATAATTTATCTAATATTTTAGTGTGTTTAACTATTGTTTCTTTATTAAGTTTAGATTTAGAAAAGAGTATAGAATCTATTGAATCTTTTAAGGGACTTCCTCATCGTATGGAATATGTTGGTACTTATCATGATGTATTGTATTATGATGATAGTATTGCTACTTCTATACCTTCTGTTTTATTTGCTGTTGAAGCTTTGAAAACTGTTGATACAATTATTGTTGGTGGGATGGATAGAGGATTAGATTATACAGAATTAGTATCTTATTTAAATAATTCATCTGTTTCAAATATATTATTATTGCCTGCTACTAATAATAGAATTTATAGTTTATTCCAAGAAAAGAATACTTCTAAAAATGTTATTTGTGTAAAGAATATGGAAGAAGCTGTCTCAATTGCTAAAAATGTTACTGCTAAGGGAAAAATATGTTTGTTATCACCTGCAGCAGCTAGTTATGGCTTTTATAAAAACTTTGAAGAAAGAGGTAATCATTTTCAATCATTAGTTAAATAGAATAATGGTTTTGTTTCGTGACATTCTATTATTTGAATGTTATAATAATAAATAGATAATGGGAGGATATTATGAGAATAAAAAATGTTATTGGACGTGAAATATTAGATTCACGTGGAAACCCTACTGTTGAAGTAGATGTTATATTAGAAAATGGAATAATTGGTAGAGCTGCTGTACCTTCTGGTGCTTCAACTGGGGAAAGAGAAGCTTTAGAGCTTAGAGATGGAGATAAATCTAGATATTTAGGAAAAGGAACTTTAAAAGCTGTTGAAAATGTCAATGGTCCTTTAAGAGATTTAGTTATAGGAATGGATGCTGCTGATCAAAAGGCATTAGACTATGCTATGATTGAATTGGATGGTACTGAAACTAAATCTAAATTTGGTGCTAATGCTATTCTAGGTATCTCTATGGCAGCTTTAAAAGCTAGTGCTATAGAAGCTGGTAAACCTTTATATGCATATGTTGGTAACGGTACTGAATTACCTAAACCAATGATGAATATTATTAATGGTGGTGCTCACGCTGATAATAAACTTGATTTTCAAGAATTTATGATTATACCTCAAAGAGATACTATTCATGAAAGAGTTAGAGTTGGTGCTGAAGTATTCCATAACTTAAAGAAAGTATTAAATGAAAAGAAACTTGCTACTGGAGTTGGTGATGAAGGAGGATTTGCTCCGGATTTACAATCAAACTCAGAAGGTTTTGACTTAATAATGGAAGCAATAGAAAGAGCTGGATATGAACCTGGAAAAGATGTTTGCTTAGGAATAGATGTTGCTGCTTCTGAATTTTATTCTGATGGTAAATATAATTTAGTAGGAGAAGGAAGAAGTTTAACAACAGATGAACTTATTGATTTTTATGAAGAATTAGTTAATAAATATCCAATTATTTCTATTGAAGACCCTGTAGATGAGAATGACTGGGAAGGATTTAGAAAGATTACTGAAAGAATTGGAAATCGAATTCAATTAGTTGGAGATGACTTATTTGTTACTAATAAGAAATGTCTTCAAATGGGAATTGATAATCATGCTGGTAATGCAATTCTTTTAAAAGTTAATCAAATTGGAACTATTACTGAAACACTAGAAACTATCGAACTTGCTAGAGCAAATGGTTATGCTACTATAATTTCTCATAGATCTGGAGAAACTGAGGATACTACTATTGCTGATTTAGCTGTTGGATTAAACTTAGGACAAATAAAAACAGGATCTATGTCTAGAACTGATAGAATTTGTAAATATAATCAATTAATGAGAATTGAAGAGGAACTATCTAAATAGTTTCTTCTTCTTGACATTTAGTATTAATAGTGTCATAATATAGGCACATTCGTTTTTAAAGCTATATGAAAGACCAATACATTACTGGCTCTTATTTCAAGTGAGTTAGGGATAGTGAAAACCTAATAATAATCTAGTTTTGTTCCTACCTTTCATGGTGGAGTATTTACTCCCGGTGTTTTAACACCGTTATTAAATTAAGTTAAATTAAGGATGGTACCGTGCTTATGCACTCCTTTGGTATCATCCTTTTTATTTTTGGAGGTGTAATTATGAAGATTAGTAATTCTTATTTTGTAACTTATAAAGAAAATGCTAAAGACGAAGATTCAGTTAGTTCTAATTTATTAGTTAGAGCAGGTATGGTGAAAAAAACTGGAAGTGGTATTTATACTTTTTTACCTATGGGATTAAAAGTAATTAGAAAAATTGAAAATATTGTTAGAGAAGAAATGAATAATATTGATTCATTAGAACTTGTTATGCCTTCATTATTGCCGGAAGAGGTTTATATTGCTAGTGGTAGAAGAGATGCTTTTGGAAAGTTGATGTTTTCTTTACATGATCAACACGATAGAAATTATGTGTTAGGACCTACTCATGAAGAGATGTTTGTTAATGTAGCAAAAGACTATATTAAATCTTATAAGGATATGCCTCTTAGTTTATATCAAATGGCTACTAAATATAGAGATGAGTATAGACCTAGATTTGGTTTAGTTAGAACTCGTGAATTTGTTATGAAAGATGCATATACATTTGATAAGGACTTAGAAGGTTTAGATATTGCATATCAAAAGATGTTTGAAGCTTATAAAAGAATATTTGATAAGATTGGTATTGAATATAAGAT
This sequence comes from Bacilli bacterium, assembly GCA_017519965.1. The sequence goes on along the minus strand of JAFWRK010000048.1, from coordinate 21,585 downwards.
TGTTAAAGCTTCAACAGGAGCAATGGGTGGATTATTATCTGAAGAGTTTCAAGCTATTAGTGGCATTGGAGAGGATACTTTAGTTCTTTGTGATAATTGTGGGCTATCTACTAATATAGAGATATGTGAATGTGTGGCTGATAAAGCTAAAAAAGAATCTAAAAAAGAGTTAGAATTAATACCTACTCCAAACAGAAGAGGTATAGATGAAATATGTGACTTATTAAAGTGTGATATAAAGAAAACTGTTAAGACTTTAATATACAAGGCAAATGACAAATTATATGCTGTTTTAGTTAGAGGTGACAGAGAAGTTAATGAAACAAAATTAGCTACTTTATTGGGAGCTAATGAAGTTGAATTATCTACAATAGAAGAAGATATGAGTGTTACTCATGCTGAAGTAGGGTTTGCTGGACCTATCGGACTAGAAATTCCAATTGTTGTAGATGATGAAGTAATGAATATGTACAATTATATTGCTGGTGCTAATAAGACAGATTATCATTATTTAAATGTTAATAATAGTGATTTTGAAGCATCTTTTGTTGGTGATATTAGAAATGTTTGTGAAAATGATAAATGTCCTATCTGTGGCTCTAAATTAGTTTTTAAAAAGGGTATAGAAGTTGGTAATACATTTAAACTAGGTGATAAGTATTGTAAGAGTATGGGACTTACATTTACTGATGAAGATAATAGTTTAAAATATCCTGTTATGGGGTGTTATGGAATAGGTATTGCTAGAACTTTATCTGCTTTTATTGAACAACATCATGATGATAAAGGTATTATATTTAATGATGTTATTTCTCCTTTTGATTTAGAAATAATAGTTGTTAATGCTAAAGATGAAATACAAATTAAATTAGCTGATAAAATATATTTAGATTTAAAAAAACAGGGTATAGATGTTTTATATGATGATAGAGATGAAAGAATTGGTGTTAAGTTTGGCGATGCTGATTTAATTGGTGTACCTAAGAGAATAATAGTTGGAAGAGATGCTAAAGATAATAAAGTAGAGTTTAGTTATAGAAATTCTAGTGATAAAGAAATTATAGATGCTAATGATATTCTAAAGAAATTGTCTTAATCTTGCATAATTATATCTTTTATGCTATTATATTAATGTTATTTAAAACGGAGGTGTGTTATGGAAATTGCACTTTTAATAATATCAATACTATTAATAATTATAGTTCTATTACAAAGTGGTAAAGCTGAAGGTGGAGCACAAATTATTTCTGGTGGTAGTTCTGAATTGTTTAAATCTAGAAAAGAACGTGGATCAGAATTAGTTATAAGTAGAGTTACTTTAGTTTTAGGTTTAGCATTCTTTGTTATTTGTTTAGTAGCTATGTTTATATAAAAGGACTTTGTCCTTTTTTTTATGCTTAAAATAAGCTATAATACTAGTTAGAAGGTGATACTAATGAAGGATAATATTATTAATATCTTAAAAAATTCTGATAAGGCTTTAGATGTATTTGAAATAGAAGATGCTTTAGGTATTAAAGATGTAGAAAAGACAAAGGACTTATTGAAAGATCTTCACGATTTAGAAGAAGAGACTATTGTTTATCATTCTAATAAAGATAAATATATGCTTTTAGAAAATAGTCATTTAAGAAAAGGTGTAATGAGAGCTAATAAAAAAGGGTTTGGATTTGTTGAAGTAGATAATATGGATGATGATATTTATGTCTCTCAAGATAATATGAATGGTGCAATTCACGATGATATTGTTTTAGTTGAAATAACAAGTAAGATGAAACTTGATAGATTAGAAGGTAGAGTCTTAAAGATTATTAAAAGACAAGTAGAACAATATATAGGTGAGATTAATTTTGATAAGAAAGACAAAGGTATTATTACTTTAGATGATAAAAAGATTAATTTAGAAATTGTTGTAGATAGAAAAAATTCTTTAAATGCTGTAGATGGTCATAAGGTTGTAGTGGAATTACTTAAACGCATTAATAATACTAAGTATGAAGGAAAGGTTACAGAAATAATTGGTCATAAAAATGATCCTGGTATTGATATATTATCTATTGTAAAAAAATATAATATTAATACGGATTTTCCTGATGATGTAAAAGAAGAAGTTTCTAAAATGCCTATGGAAGTTTTGGAGACAGATTTAGATGGAAGACGTGATTTAAGAGATTTAGAGATATTTACTATTGATGGTGACGATACTAAGGATATTGATGATGCTATTTCTATTAATAGACTTTCTAATGGACATTATGAGTTAGGTGTACATATTGCTGATGTTAGTTATTATGTAAAAGAAGGTTCTCCATTAGATAATGAAGCAATGGAAAGAGGTACTAGTGTTTATCTTGTAGATAGAGTTATTCCTATGCTTCCTCATGAGTTATCTAATGGTATATGTTCTTTAAACCCTAATGTGGATAGATTAGCTGTTTCTTGTATTATGGAATTTGATGATAATGGTAAGCAATTAAAATATGAAATATTCCCTAGTATTATTCGTTCTAGAATACAAATGACTTATAAAAAAGTAAATAGTATATTAGAAAAAGATATTGTTCCTGAAGGATATGAGCCATTTGAAAAGAGTTTAAGAATGATGCAAGAACTTGCTTTAATTCTTCAAAAAGCTATTACTAGAAGAGGATACATTAATTTTGATGTTAGTGAAGTTAAGATATTAGTTGATGAAAATTGTAAGCCTACAGAAATAAAGGTTAGAGAAACAGGTTTAGGAGAGAGACTTATAGAATCATTTATGATTGCGGCTAATGAATGTGTTGCTAGTCATGTATATTTTATGAATTTACCTTTTATTTATCGTATTCATGAAGTTCCTAAGGAAGAGAAGATTAGAAGTTTCCTAAGTTTTATTAGTTCTTTAGGATATACAATTACTGGTGATGTAACTAATTTAAAACCAACTACTATGCAAAGAATACTTAAACAGTTAGATGATAAACCTGAGTATAAAATATTAGCTAGTTTGCTACTTAGAAGTATGCAAAAAGCTGTATATAGTCCTGATAATTTGGGTCATTATGGATTAGCTAGTAGCTGTTATACTCACTTTACTTCTCCTATTAGAAGATATCCTGATACTACTGTTCATAGATTATTACATACATATTTATTTGATGGAAAAATAGATATGCCTACTATTAGAAAATGGGAAGAAAAATTAGTGTATATTGCTGATCATTCTTCTGCTAAAGAAAGAGCCTCTGTTGATTGTGAAAGAGAAGTTGAAGATATGAAAATGGCAGAGTATATGGAAGAACATATTGGAGAAGAGTATGAAGGTATGATTTCATCTGTTACTAGTTTTGGAATGTTTGTTGAATTAGATAATTTAATAGAAGGTTTAGTACCTCTTAGAGATATGAAAGACTTTTTTCATTTTGATGAAGAACGTATGACTCTTACTGGTGAAAGATCAAATATTCAGTATAAAATAGGTGAAAGGGTAATTGTTAAAGTAGTTAGAGCTTCTAAGGAAGAAAAAACAATTGATTTTGAAATTGTAAGAAAGGTTTAGTTATGAGTAGTAGAAGTGTTAGAAAAGTAAAAAGAAAATTAAAAAGCAGGGCTAAAGTATTCTTAGTTTTAATATTATTAATTCTTGTAGCTTTTGGTGTTTATTATGCTTATAGCAATAATATTCTTTTTAATAAGAAAGATGTTGTAGAAAAACCAAAAAAGGAAGAAAAGAAGGAAGAAGTTAAACAGCCTAAAGAATATAGAGCATCAATATTTATGGTTGGAGATGCATTAATCCATTGGGGTGTATATAATGATGCTTTAGTAAATGGTGTATATGATTTTAAGCCTATGCTTCAATTTATTAAACCAATTTCTTCTAAGTATGATTTGGCCTATTATAATCAAGAAACTATTTTAGGTGGAGAGTCTTTAGGATATTCTAGTTATCCTAGATTCAATTCTCCTCAAGAGGTTGGAGATGCTTTTATAGATGCAGGATTTAATATGGTTTCTTTAGCAACTAATCATACTATGGATAAAGGAGAACAAGGAGTTTTGAATTCTGTTCAATATTGGAAGAATCATCCTGATGTTGCTGCTTCTGGTCAATGGACTAGCTATGAAGATAGAGCTGAAAGTGTTGCTAAAGTTTATGAAGTAAATAATATTAAGTATGCTTTTATTTCATATACTATTTGGAATAATGGATTACCTACTCCTTATGGAAAAGACTATTTAAATAGTGAGTATTCAGAAGAGAAAGCAAAGGCTGATATTGAATCTGTTAGAGATAAAGTGGATTTTGTTATAGTTGCCATGCATTGGGGTACTGAATATTCATTTAGAGTAGACTATAAACAGGAAGAAATAGCTAATTATTTATCATCGTTAGGAGTTGATTTAATAATTGGTGCTCATCCACATGTTATTCAAACTGTAGAAAGTATAAATGAAGGAAAAACTTTTGTAGTTTATTCATTAGGTAATTTCATAAGTGATCAAGATGATATAGATAACTTTACGGGATTAGCTTTTGAAGTTACTTTAAGAAAATATGTTGATATTGATGATTCTGTTACTAATTCAATAGTTGACCCAAAGGCAGAACTTGTGTATACTACTACTGTTAAAAGAGGCGGAGTAAATCATGAGTTTAGAGTTATTCCATATCCTCAATTAAATAATTATCAATTACCTAATTATTCAACTTATTATGAGAAGTATAAGGCAATTGTTAATGAAAGATATCCTGATTTACATTGGGGCTTAACTTGGGAGTGATTTCATGGAAATTTTAAATAGAAAAGCTAAACATGATTACTTTATAGATGAAATAATAGAAGCCGGTATTGTATTAACTGGTACTGAAATTAAATCTATAAGAAGTGGAGATTGTAATATTAAAGATTGTTACGGTCTAATTAAGAATAATGAAGTATTTTTACTTAATATGTATATAGGTCAATACAAGGAAGGTAATATTTTTAATCATGAAGAAACTCGTAATAGAAAGCTTCTTCTACATAAGAAAGAAATCTTTAAATTACAAAAAGCTATTGAGCAAAAAGGATATACTTTGATACCTATAAAACTTTATTTTAAGGATAATAAATTAAAGGTAGCTTTAGGTATATGTCATGGTAAAAAGGATTATGATAAAAGAGAATCCATAAAAGAAAGAGATATTAAAAGAGAAGTAGAAAAAAATTTAAAAAGATACTAAAAAAGAGGAATAATTATTATTCCTCTTTATATTTTTTCATAAATTCTTTATATAACTCATTACATTTTTCTTTGTCCATATCAAGTTTATCTCCATAAGGATATGGTATGTTTAATTTATCATATTTTTCTTTACCTAGTCTATGATATGGAAGAAAATCGATTCTTGTTACATTTTTTATTTTTTCTTTTATATATTTTGATAATTTATTGATATATTCAATATTATCATTATAATCTGTTATTATTACTTGTCTAATCCATACTTCTACATCAGTTTTATTTAATTGTTTTACAAATTCATCAAATTTGTTTAATGAAGTGGTTCCTGTTACTTCTTTATATCCATCTTCGGTAATATCTTTTATATCTAGTAATACTAAGTCTATATTATCAAATAATTCTTTATAATCGCCTAAACCTACACCTGCAGTGTCTATAGCTACATGAATGTTTTCTTTTTTTAATTTTTTACATGTTTCAACTAAAAAATCATATTGTAGTAAAGGTTCTCCACCTGAAAATGTTACTCCACCATTTTTATTAAAATATGGTTTATTTCTTATACATTTATGTACTATTTCATCTGATGTATAGTTTAGTTCTTGCATCTTCCATGTTTCTGGATTATGGCAATATTTGCATCTTAGACTGCAGCCATTTAAAAAGATTACCGTTCTTATACCTGGGCCGTCTACCAGCCCAAATGTTTCTATTGAATTAATTGAACCTAGCATTATATTTTTTCGTGGAATGTTCTTGCAATTACTTCTTCTTGTTGTTTTCTTGTTAATCTGTTAAATCTAACTGCATATCCTGATACTCTTATAGTTAATAATGGATATTTTTCTGGATTATTCATTGCTTCTATTAATGTCTCTCTATTTAAAACATTTACATTTAAATGATGAGCTCCTTGTACGAAGTATCCATCCATTAATGAAACTAAGTTTGTTACTTGTTCTTCATTATTTGTACCTAATGTTGTTGGTACAATTGAGAATGTATTAGAAATACCATCTCTACAACAATTAGCCCAGTCTAATTTAGCAACTGAGTTAAGTGATGCGATAGCTCCTGAAGCATCTCTTCCATGCATTGGATTAGCACCTGGAGCAAATGGTACACCTGCTTTTCTTCCATCTGGAGTTGATCCTGTCTTAGAACCATATACTACATTAGAAGTTATTGTTAATACTGATAATGTTGGATGTGCATCTCTATAACATGGGTGAGAAGATAATTCTTTATATATTTTTTCTAGAATTTCTTTTGCAATATTATCAACTCTATCATCGTCATTACCGTATTTAGGATAATCACCTTCAATTTCGAAATCTACTGCTATTCCTTCTTCATCTCTTATAGGTTTAACTTTTGCATATTTAATTGCAGATAATGAATCTGCTGCTACTGATAAACCTGCAACTCCATAGGCCATAAGTCTATTTACATTTGTATCATGTAGTGCCATTTGTCCTGCTTCATATGCATATTTATCATGCATATAGTGAATTATATTCATTGCATCACTATATATTTTTGCAACTTTTTCAAGCATTTTCCAATATGCTGCTTTAACTTTTTCATAATCTAGTACTTCATCTGTCATTTTTTCAAATCCAGGAATTACTAGATCACGCTTCATTTCATCAATACCACCATTGATTGAATATAATAATGATTTAGCTAAGTTACAACGAGCTCCAAAGAATTGCATATCTTTTCCTACACGCATAGATGATACACAACAAGCAATTGCATAATCATCTCCCATTGATGGTCTCATTACATCATCATTTTCATATTGTATAGCATCAGTTTTAATGCTCATTTTTGCACAATATTTTTTCCAGTTTTCTGGTAAGTTTTGTGCCCATAATACTGTCATGTTAGGTTCTGGTGCTGGATCAAGATTTGTTAATGTATTAAGAATTCTGTATGAAGTCTTTGTAACCATACTTTTTCCTTCTTTTGTAATACCACCTAATGAACATGTAACCCATGTTGGATCTCCTGAGAATAATTCATCATATTCTGGAGTTCTTAAGTGTCTCACAATACGTAATTTAATAACAAATTGATCTATTATTTCTTGAGCTTCTTCTTCTGTTAAGATACCTCTTTCAAAATCTCTTTGGAAATAGATATCAAAGAACGCATCAACTCTTCCTAATGACATTGCAGCTCCATTGTTTTCTTTTACTGAAGCTAAATATCCAAAATATGTCCATTGTACTGCTTCTTTAGCATCTTTTGCTGGTTTAGAGATGTCATATCCATATCCCTCAGCCATCTTTTTGATTTCATCTAATGCTCTATATTGCATTGATATTTCTTCTCTTAATCTTATAGTAGCTTCATCCATTACTGAAACTTCCATATTGTCCCATTCATTTTTCTTTTGTTCCATTAAGTAGTCAATACCATATAAAGCAATTCTACGATAATCACCAATTATTCTTCCACGTCCATATGCATCAGGTAAACCTGTTAATAATCCAACGTGTCTAGCTACTCTTATTTCTTTTGTATAAGCATCAAATACACCTTGATTATGTGTTTTTCTGAATTCATTAAAATACTTATCAACTGTTGGATTTAACTTATATCCATAAGCTTCTAGTTCTTGATATACCATACGTATACCACCATATGGATTTACAATTCTTTTTAATGGAGCATCTGTTTGTAATCCTACTATTACTTCATCATCTTTATCAATATAACCGGGAGCAAATGCGTTTATACCAGACATGTGATCTACATCAATATCTAGTACATGCTTCTTTAACTCTTCTTTAAGAAGTTCTTCACATTTTCCCCAAACTTTTGCAGTTTTTGCAGTTTTACCGGCTAAAAATGATTCATCTCCATCATAAGCTTTGTAATTGTTTTTTATGAAATCACTAACATTGATTTCATTGGTCCAATTTCCTTCTTTAAAATCTTTCCATTGTTCCATTTATTTACCACCTTCCATGTTTATTATACCATAATGATTGATAAATATAATGCTTGTTTTTATAATATTCATATAATATAATATAAACTTAAGAATTGGGTGATATATAATGAAAATATTTAAAAACAAATATACATCTTTTTACACTTCACTATCTAAGAAACTTTATACAATACCATTAAAAGACAACTTTTATGTTCCACAAGGAGTGTGTTCTATAGATGATACTATTGTAGTATCTTGCTATGATAGAAAAAGGATTAATAATTCTGTATTATTTATATTTTCCAAAAAAGAGGAAAAAATGATCTTTTTAGACGGAAAAATGCACTGTGGTGGCATTTCTTATCATAAAAGAAGTAATAGTCTGTTTATTACTGGATATGGAATTGATGATAAATCATTTATTAATAGGTATGATGCTAATTATGTTTTAAAATCTAAAAATCTTTCCACAGTTTTTGTGGAAAAAGTTTTTCCTGTAGATTTAAATTGTGAATTATATTCTACTGCCGCTAAACATAGCTCTCCTTCTTATTTAACTATTTATAATGATTACTTATTTGTTGGTAATTTTGTTGAGCAAAAATATTTTGATAAATATTCTCCTATTATTAAGAAATATAAAATTTTATCTACTGGAAATCTAAGTACTAAATATGAGATTATTAAAAATCCTTTTAGTAATACTCAAGGTATATGTCTTATAGATTATAATGATTATACTTATTATGTAATCAGTAGATCATTTGGAAGAGATTCTAATTCTATAGTTAATATTTGCAGATTAGTAGATAATAAATTTGATGTTTTAAATACTATTGTTTTTCCTTCTATGTTGGAACAGATAAATATATATTCTAATAATTTAGTTGCTATATTTGAATCAGCTGCTGCGTGTTTTAAAAGAACTTGTATTTCAAATAATGATGGAGTATATCTAATAAATTTTTCTAAATTGTTAAAATGTAATGATGACTTAAGAACTTTTAGAAAAGGTAGTACTTTATTTAGTGAATCTAAAAATATTGATATAAAAGGTAACTGTGGACAAAATTAATAATTTTTGGTATAATTAATACACATGGGGCTGATTTGGTTTCGACGGGAATATGAGAGCATAGATGGCAAGTCGTAGTTTTCACGTTACGAACAAAAAAAATAAATGCAAACAAAGTAAAATCAGTATTCGCAAACATGTTTGGTGCAAATCAAGCTGTTGCTTTTGCCTAATTTAAAAATAGGGAATACACTTCAATTTATCTTTACCTAAGGGATAATTTGAGGTTCATATTATTAGGTTATGACTATTCTTTGTCTAGAGAATAGTAAGAATTTATAGACTGGTATATTACTTTTTTCGTTAACTATATAGGTAATATATAAGATTAATTAGTTAACTAAACTTGTAGAGGTTTATGTAGCTTGATTTTCGGACAGGAGTTCGATTCTCCTCAGCTCCACCAATTAATTATGTTTATAAAAGAACCAATGGTTCTTTTTTTGTTTTTATAGATTTCTAAAAATAATATGTGCTATAATTTAAGAGAGCCACCTTTAGACTCTCGGATAGAAGTTGAGGTGTTTTTTTATGACAAAATACGTTTTTGTAACTGGTGGAGTTGTTTCTGGTTTGGGTAAAGGAATTACAGCTTCATCTCTTGCTTTATTACTTAAATCTAGAGGGTATAAAGTCTTTATGCAAAAGTTTGATCCATACTTTAATGTTGATCCTGGTACTATGAATCCTATTCAACATGGAGAAGTATATGTTACTTATGATGGATGTGAAACTGATTTGGATTTAGGTCATTATGAAAGATTTATTGATGAAGAATTAAATTATAGTTCTAATATTACTAGTGGAAAGATATATAGTAGTGTTATTGAAAAAGAAAGAAGAGGAGAATATTTGGGTTCTACTGTTCAAATGATTCCTCATATTACTAATGAAATTAAGAATAAAGTTTTTGAAGCAGGTCATTCTAGTAATGCTGATATTGTTATTACTGAGATAGGTGGTACTGTAGGAGATATTGAAAGTCAGCCTTTTATTGAAGCTTTAAGACAGATACAATATGAATTAGGTAAAGAGAATACTTTCTTTGTTCATTGTACTTTGATTCCACATTTATTTGGATCAGGAGAGCTAAAAACTAAACCTACGCAAAACAGTGTAAGAGATTTAAGAAATATGGGTATTACTCCTAATATGTTAGTTTGTAGAGTTCCTCATTCTACAGATGAAAAATTAAGAAATAAATTATCATTATTCTGTTCTGTACCAGTTGAAAATATTATTGATTCTGTTGATGTTGATAATATATATCAAATTCCAATCAATTATTATAATCAGCACGCCGATGAGATAATTCTTAAACAATTTAATTTACCTGTTAAGAAAGCTGAATTAAAGTATTGGACTGACTTAATAGATACTGTTAATAATCTAAAGGGAGAAGTTAAAATTGCTTTAGTTGGTAAATATATTGAATTACATGATGCTTATTTATCTGTTCATGAATCATTAGTTCATGCTGGATATGTATATAATAAAAAAGTAGAAGTAGAATGGATTGATTCTGAGGCTTTAGAAAAAGAGAGTGTTAATCTTGATGAAGTGTTTAAAGATTGTAGTGGTATTCTAGTTCCTGGAGGTTTTGGTAGTAGGGGAATAGAAGGTAAGATAAAAGCTATTAATTATGCTAGAGTAAATGATATTCCTTTTTTAGGTATATGTTTAGGAATGCAATTAGCAGTAATTGAATTTGCTAGAAATGTATGTGGTATTCCTGATGCTAATTCTACTGAATTTGAACCTACTACTAAGAATCCTATTATTGATTTAATGGCTGATCAGAAGTCAATTATAAATAAAGGTGGAACTTTAAGATTAGGTAATTATGAGTGTGAAATACAAAAAGGCACATTAGCTTATAAAGATTATAAACAAACTAAAATATTAGAAAGACATAGACATAGATATGAATTTAATAATAAATATCGTGAAGTATTAGAAAAACATGGTATGGTATTCTCTGGTATTAATAAAGCTTCTAATTTAGTTGAAATAATTGAATTACCAAGTCATAAGCATTTTATAGCTGGGCAATTCCATCCTGAGTTTAAATCTAGACCTACATCTGCTCATCCTTTATTCTTATCATTTGTTAAAGCTAGTATAGGAAACAAAAAGTAGACTTTAAATAGTCTACTTTTTTAAATGTTATTATTTCCATTATTATTAAATAAGAAGAATAATATAAAGATAATAATTATTATCCAAAACCAACTATAATTATTATTGTTATTGTTGTTGCAACATGGTTGGTAAGCCATCATATACATAACTCCTTTCTATATATTATATTTTTAAGTGATATTTTTGTTAGCATTAATACCTATATATAAAGGAACATATAATTATATATGTATAATAATGAGTTAAATAAAAAACTAAAACAATTGAATATTGAGGACTTTATCTGGTTAATATATATAGGAATAATCATTTTAAGTTGGTATTCTAATAGTCTAGAAAGAAAGTATTTTTTATCTAAAAATTATAATTGTAAAAGAAATTATCAAAATATAATGATATTAATCTTTTCTATATTAGTTGTAGTATATTTATACTTTTTAAAAAGTTCTTTAGATGATTATCGTAACTTAAAGGTTAATGATAGTTATAAAAAGAAAAAACTTGTCACTATTTCTCTTATAGCTTCTCTTTGTATTGCTATTAGTGGTTTTTTGTTGCTATATATAGCTTTTGTTGATGATGATTTAACTGTTGAGATTGCTTTTAATTGATGCTTTTTTGACAAATATATTTTTATATGATACGATAACAAGCACTCAGGAGGATTTATGAAAAAAGTTAAAAAAAGTAAATCGGTTAAGCCCAGATATTTAATACTTCCTGTTTTAGTATTATTAGTGGGCATTTTCGGATATTTTATATTTTATAACTATATTTATTCTTCATTAGAGTTAACTACTAACAAAGATTTAGTTATTGAATATGGGTCTGGTAGTTATAACTTAAATAAGTTTATAAAGAAGAGTAATGGAGAAGTAACTAATATTGAGGATAATATTGATACTTCTGTTGTTGGAGAACAACAAGTTAATGTTACTTTGAAAAAATTTAATATATCTAAGGTTGTATCTTTCTATGTTGATGTTGTTGATAAGGTAGCTCCTGTTATTAATATAGGTAGTGAAGAGATAACTATAACTGAAGGAGATTCATACAATATTTTAGATAATATTGGTTCTGTTATTGATGATGTTGATGGAGAATTAAGCTTTTTAGATAGAAATGATGTTAATGAAGAGTCTAGTTATTACTACACTGTTGATAGTAATTTTGATAATTCTAATAGTGGTACTTATGAAGTTAATATTACTGCTGTTGATAAAGCTCATAATACTAGTACTAAGTCATTTATAATAAATGTTAAGGAGCCTGTTATTACTTTTAGACAAGTTACGTATGCATCAAATGCTGGTGTTAATAGTAATGGCGGTGGTATTGTTGGTACTGCTTATTCATTGATAGGTAGTCCTTATGCTGGAGGGGGAAACTCTCCTAGTGGATTTGATTGTAGTGGTTTTGTTCAATATGTATATGCACAAAATGGATTGAATATTTCTAGAAGTGCAACTACTCAAATATATGATGGTGTTGGTGTTAATTATGCAGATGCTGCTCCAGGAGATATTCTAGTTTGGGGTTATAGTAATGGACAAGTAACACATTCAGCATTATATGTTGGTAATGATCAAATGATTCATGCAGCTAATTATTCTACAGGTGTTATTTTAAGTAGTGTATCTGGATGGACTAGGGGTTCAAATGTACAAGTTTTATATGTACGTAGAGTAGTTTCATAAAATATGTATATTTTCCTATTTATTGTTAATCCTATAGTTAGGAGGTATGATATGGAAAATTTACAAAAGATACTATTAATTTTAACAATAGTAGGTGCTATTAATTGGGGATTAGTAGGTTTATTTGATATTAACTTAGTGACTTCTTTGTTTGGTAGTACTACATTTTTAACCAGAATGATATATACCTTAATTGCAATTGCTGGTATAGTTAATATTGGTATTTTATTTAATCATTTAGAAGAGACAGAATAATCTGTCTCTTTTTTTAATTTTATATGCTATAATAAAGCCTGTGGGTGACGGTATAATGAAAGAAGAAATATTAGAATACTTATCTAAGCATAAAAGAGCTTTTTCATTGGATACTATTTGCAATGACTTAAAATATTCAAAGGAAGAGTTATTAAATACTTTGGAAGAATTAGAAAATGATTTTTCGGTAGTAAAGAATAAAAAGAATAATTATATATTATTAGAACATACTTCTTTTAGAAAAGGTAGATATTATTATGACAGAAGAAATAATGGTAAAGTCTTAATATCAACTTCTAAAGATAATAATTCATATTATGAAATAATTGATAAAAAAGATGCTATTGATGGTGATTATGTTCTAGTTAATCTACATTCTAAAGAGAAGAATGGACCTTTGTTTGCTGATGTTAAAAAAGTTTTAACTAGAGATTTAGACCGTATTAAAGGTGAGGTTTATACTAAGAATAATAAACTGTATGTTAAACCAGTTAGTAGAAAATATAAAGACTTGAATATAGAACTTTTAAATAATGCTAAAGTTGGTAGTAAAGTATTAGTTAGTTTGCCTAATCAAACATCTAATAATTATTTGGGTAGTTTTGTTAAATATATAAATGAATATATTGAGGATTTGGATTCTATTACTATTGCAAATGATTATGGATTTGATGATAAATTTACTAATGCTACTTTAAAACAAGTTAATTCTATTCCATTAAATGTTAGAGATACTGATCTTATAGGTAGAATAGATTTAAGGAATAAGAATATTTTTACTATTGATTGTAGTGATACAAAAGATATGGATGATGCCATTAGTTGTGAATTACTTCCAAATGGTAATTATTCAGTTGGTGTTCATATAGCTGATGTATCTTATTATGTTCCACTAGGATCTCATATTGATCAAGACGCTTATCAAAGGGGTACTAGCGTTTACTTAACTAATGCTGTTTTTCCTATGCTGCCTGTTGAATTATCTAATGGTATATGTTCGCTAAATCCTAATGTAGATAGATTGGCTGTCTCTTGCATTATGGAGATTGATCCTTTAGGAAATTTACAAGGATACAATATTTTTAAAAGTGTTATTAATTCTAGGAAGAAAATGAATTATGATGAAGTAAATAATTTATTAAATGGTAAAAACTATGATATTTCTTATGCTCCTTACTCTGAAGTTTTAAATCAACTTAATGATATTGCTACTAAGTTGAAGCAAAATAGAATGAATAATTATGGATTAGATTTTAATAAAAAAGAAGCTAGGTTTGTTACGGATGAGTTTAATAATGTTACAGATATTATATTTAGAAGTAATGATAAAGCAGAAAATTTAATTGAAGAATTTATGGTTTTAACTAATGAAGTAGTTGATAAACATTTATCTTTAAATGGATATCCGTGTATTCATCGTATTCATGAAGGGCCATTATTAAATAAACTTGAAGACTTTTTTAAATTTTTAAATTTTGTTAATTTGGAATATGATAAACATTCTCCTATGGAGTGTTGTAACTTTCGTAAATATTTTCAAGATTTGCAACAATTCGTTTCTAAAAATGATTTAGATAATAGTTTTTATTCTAGTAATTTGATAAGAACTTTATCAAAAGCAAAGTATTCTACTGATAATGTAGGTCATTATGCTTTAGGTAAGGAGTACTATTGTCATTTTACTTCTCCAATTAGAAGATATCCTGACTTAATTGTTCATAGATTATTAGATTTATCTATGAATAATGAAGTAGATAATGATCTATTTAGCAAATTAAGTGATATGGCATCAAATTCTTCTATTAAAGAGGTAGATGCTAAAAATGCTCAAAGAAGTGATTTTAACTTAAAGGCTATTGATTATTTAGAAAGACATATTGGTGATAATTATAATGGTATGATTACTGATATTGATAGATATGGTTTTAATGTTATTCTTGATAATACGATAAATGGTAGAGTTTATATTAATGATGTTTCTAATTCTTGTGTTCTAAGTAATGATAATTTAACTTTATTTGATATTACTAATGGAGAAATATATTGCGTAGGTGATTATTTAAGTTTAAGAGTTAAAGATGTTAATAGATCTAAAATGAGAATTAATTTTGATATTAATAATAAGATGTACGATAATTCTAATAAAGCAAAAGTACTTAAATAAAAATCTCTTTCTTTGTTGATAAATTTAATGTAAAATGATATCATATATTATGAGAATAGGGGTGCTAATATGGATTTTATTATCGTATTTTTCCGTGATATTTTGAGCGGACCATTATATATAGCTTTAGTAGTGGTTAATACTATTTTAATTTGTTCTTGTATTGGTTATTTGGGTGAAAACTATTTAAATAGAAAAAAGAATGATACTAAGTATGAAGAAACTCATGCTGCTGTTAGTTCTAACTCTGGAGTAAGTGTTGCACAACCGAATAATCAAACTGCTCAACCTGTTCAGCAACCATCAGCTAGTCAGCAAAGCAATAATAGTGTACAATAATTAAATAGGAGATGATGTGAGTGTCTGTTACATGGAATGATGTATCTACTATACTTATTCAGTTAGTTGATATATTACTAGTATGGTTTATATTTTATTATATTTTAAAAAATGTTAAGAATAATTTAAAGTTATCATTATTATTTAAAGGTGTTATATTTATTATATTTTTAAAATTAATTAGTGATTTCTTTGGTTTTGTTACTGTTGGATTATTACTTGAATATATTATTCAATGGGGACCTATTGCTTTAATAGTTGTATTTCAACCAGAAATTAGAAATATTTTAGAGCAATTAGGTAGAAGTCAATTATTAGGTAGACATAAAGTTCTTACTGTTGATGAAAGAGAACGTTTGGTTTATGAGATGGTTAATGCTATTGATTACTTAAGAAAAGAGAGAATTGGAGCATTAATTGTTATTGAAAGAGATCAAAGTTTAGCTAATTATATAGATAAAGCTAAAAAGCTATATGCAGATTTATCTAGTGATTTATTAATTGCTATATTCTATGAAGGTAATCCATTGCATGATGGTGGAGTTATTATTCAAGGTGATAGAATTACTTGTGCTGGTGCAGTTTTCCCAACAAGTAATAGTACTAAGATTAATAGAAGATTAGGTACAAGACATAGAGCTGCTTTAGGATTAGCTGAAGAAACTGATGCTATATGTATTGTTGTTTCTGAGGAAACAGGAAGAGTTTCTATAGCTGTTAAAGGTGATATGCTTTATAACTTGTCTTTAGATGATGTAAGAATGATGCTAATTGATGAATTAAAACCTAAACAAGATGTAGAAGATGAAGCAATTATAGATGAGGAAGAGATATATGAAGAAAATAATTAGTTTTTTTGTAAATATTATTAAACATATAGCATCATTCATAGATAGGGTTATAGTTATACCTATCACAAGATTAATAATTAGAATAAATGATTTCTTAAAAAATCATGCTAAAACTTTAGATAAGTTTGCAAGTAAGAAGTCTACTTTATTAATAGTTAGTTTAATATTAGCTTTTATAGTTTATGTAGTAGTTGATCAAGAAACTAGTGTTATGTTAGATCAATATGCTGAAATATTAGAAGATAGACCTGTTACAGCTGTTTATAATGAAGAAATGTATGTTGTTGAAGGTTTACCTGAGAGTGTTGATATTACTTTGGTAGGTCAAAAACGTCATATTTTCTTAGCTAAACAATCTCCATCACAAACAGTTTCGGTTGATTTAACTGGATTAAAACCTGGTAATCATAAAGTGAAATTGAAATATACACAAACTATGAAGTCTTTGGATTATAAGTTAGATCCTTCTACTGTAACTGTAACTATTTACGAGAAGGAAAGTGTTAATAAGACATTATCAGTTGATTTATTACATCAAGATGATTTGGATTCTAAATTATATATTAATAATGTAGAATTAGATAGATCTAGTGCTATTGTTAAGGGAGCTAAATATAAATTAAATCAAATAGCTACTGTTAAGGCTTTAGTTGATGTTAATTCTATTGCTAAACAACAAGCTGGTGATATCACATTAAAAGATGTACCTTTAGTTGCATATGATGCTAATGGTAAAGCAATTGATGTTGAAATTGTTCCTTCATCAGTAACTGCTAAAGTTAATATTACTTCTCCAAGTAAAGATGTACCTATTAAAGTTGTTCCAAAAGGAACTGTAGCCTTTGGTAAATCTATAAAAGAATTATCTACTGATATTTCTACTGTTAAGGTATATGGTACTCAAGAAGCAATTGATGCAATTGAGCAAATTGAAGTAACAGTTGATGTTGATAAGTTAGATAAGAATAAGGATTATAAAGTAACTATTAAGAAACCATCTGGTATTACTGAATTAAGTTCTAAAACAGTAAATGTTTCAGTTAAGTTAGATGAAGAATCAAGTAAAGAATTTGATAATATATCTATTCAAACTATTAACTTAGACTCTAAATATAAACCTCAAGCTGCTTCTGATGATGATAGTAAAGTTACTGTTGTAGTTAAGGGAAGTAGTGATGCATTAGCTAAATTAGATGCTTCTTCAATTAGAGCTTATGTTGATTTGAAGAATTATGGACCTGGTACTTATGATGTTGAAGTTAAAGTATCTGGTGATGACTTAAAATTATCATATAGTTCTAAGACTAAGAAAGTTAAAATAGTTATAAGTGAAAAATAAGCTTTTAAGCTTATTTTTTTTGTAATAATATAATGCTTCTATTCATATTCTTAATTAGATTATAGAGGTGAAATATGAAAAAAATTATTCTATTATTATGTATTATATTTTTAATTACTGGATGTACTAAAAATAATAAAGAAGATATAATGAATAAATTTGTTAATAAAGTGAATAATTGTGATTCTTACTTTTTGAAAGCTGATTTAGAGTTAAGAAATAATGATGATGTTTATAATTATTATGTGGAAGTAAGTTATGAGAAAAAATCTAATTATAAGGTTTCTCTTACTAATAAGTCTAATGGTTCTACTCAAATAATAGTTAAGAATAAAGATGGTGTATATATTCTTACTCCTTCTTTAAATAGAAGTTTTAAGTTTCAAAGTGATTGGCCTTATAATAATTCTCAAATTTATTTATTAAAGTCTTTAGTAAACGATATTAAAGGTGATAAAGAGTTAACTATAAGTAGAAAGAATAAAGATTATATTATTAAAACTATTGTTAATTATCCTAATAATAAGGAATTAGTAAGTCAAAAAATAATTCTTAATAAAAATGGTAATTTAAAGAAGGTTACTGTTTATGATACTAATAATATTCCTAGTATTATTTTAAATATTAAAAAGATTGATTATTCTCCATCTTTTGATAAGAATTATTTTGAATTAAATTATATTATGGAAAAAGCTACTTTAGATGTTGATGATAGTTTAGAAGATACGGCTACTTTAGAAGATACTATATATCCATTGTTATTACCTACAAATACTTCATTAGCTAATGAAGAAAGAATAAAAACAACTGATGGTGAAAGAATATTAATGACTTTTGAAGGTGATAATCCATTTCTTCTTGTTGAAGAAACTGTAAGTAAAGAGAATGATTTTACTGTTATACCTACAAATGGTGTTCCTTTTCAACTTATGGATGTTTTAGGTGTTAAAACTGATAATTCTCTTTCTTGGATTAGTAATGGTATTGAATATTACTTAGTTAGCGATGTTTTAAATAGCTCTGAATTAATTAATATTGCTCAATCTATTTATGTTTTACCCACTTCTAAATAAGTGTTTACCTCTTATTTCTATTGTGATATAATGATTTCAGGGTGGTATTGAGATGGCAAAAAATAAAAATGTAAGAATTGTAAATAGAAAGAAAAATACAAAGAGAAAGAGTTATGCAGATGAAAAAAAATTGAGTTTTACTCCTGAAGTAAAAAGTGTTTTTTGGACATGTTTAGTGGTTGCAATAGTATTGGGTGTATTCTATTTAATTACTATTAAAGCAACTGGAGGATCTATCTTTAAGAAAGATGAGGAAGATAAAGAAGTTGAATTTCAATATAGTGAAATATTAGTAGGTAGAAGTTTTGATTTAGAAGGAGACTACTATGTACTTTATTATGATATGAGTGATACTGAAAGTGATGATTATGAGATTTTAGATAATGCTATTCATGAGTTTGAAGGTACTATGGGTGGCTCTAATTTTTATAAATGTGACTTAAGTAATGCTTTTAATAAACCTTTTGTAACTACTAATGAGCCTAATGAGAATCCTATCAGTGCTGATGATATGTTATTAACAAATCCAACTTTAATTAGATTTTCTGACGGACATGTATTAGAGTATATTTATGGTTTTGAAGATGTTGAAAACTATATGACTTCAAATAATGAATAATCTAATTGAGACTTTAGTCTCTTTTTTTTGGCTTCAATATGTTGTATAATTGATAGTGTTGAAATAATCTGAGGTGATTAAATGTTGTTTAAAAAGAAGAAGAAAAAAGAAAAAAAGTTAAGTTTATTAGATACTATTGTAAATATATTTTTTATATCACAAGAAGAATATGATAAGAAGTATCCAAAGAAAAAAGTAGAAGTAAGTAAAAAGTGTGTAACTAAGTTTGAATTTTTCTTTATTGGATGTTTACTTTTATTATTTGGTATAGTTATTGGATGTTTAGTTACTCTTTGTACTGATTCTGTATTAGGTAGTAGAGTAGATAGTAATGTTATTGAGTTTTTAAAAGTATATGATGATATTAAGGATAATTATTATGAAGATGTTAATGGTAAAGAATTAATTGATGCTGGTATATCTGGTATGTTTAAGTCTTTAGATGATGAAAATTCTTATTATATGGATGAAGATACTACTAAGTCTTTTAATACTACAATAGATGGTAAATACGTTGGTGTGGGTATATCTATTCAATATGAAGATTCAATTACTAAGGTTGTTAGTATATTTGATAATTCTCCTGCTAGTAAAGCAGGTATTAAAGTTGATGATATTATCGTTAAAGTAAACGGTAAAGATGTTACTTCATCAACTTCTGAAGAAATAATTTCTATGATAGGTAAGAAGTTAGGTACTAAAGTTGTTATTACAATGCGTAGAGGAGAAGAAGAAATAGATTTTCCACTAACTTTAAGTGAAATTGATATTCCATCCGTATTTGGTGAAATAATTGAAAGGGATAATAAAAAGGTTGCTCGTTTATACTTAGATAATTTTGCCTCTAATACATATTCTCAGTTTAAAAAAGAATTAGATGATTTAGAAAAGAAAGGTTTTGATTCTCTAATAATTGATGTTAGAAGTAATACTGGTGGACATTTATCTCAAGTATATAAAATATTAGACTTATTCTTTGAAAAAGATACTGTTTTATTTAAGATACAGTCTAAAAAGAAAATATCTGATTATAAAGCAAGGACAGATACTTATACAAGTTATCCTGTGGTAGTTTTAGTAAATGGTGGTAGTGCATCTGCATCTGAAGTATTAGCTTCTTGCTTTAAGGAGAACTATCCTAATGCTACAATAGTTGGTACTACTACTTATGGTAAGGGTACTGTACAAGAATCAACTAACTTATCTAGAGGTACTAGCTATAAGTTTACTACAGAAAAATGGTTAACTTCTAAAGGAAAATGGTTACATAAAAAAGGTTTAAAACCTGATGTAGTTGTTGAATTTGATACTGAAAGTGATGAAGATAATCAATTGAATGAAGCTGTAAATATATTAACAAAATAAAAGAGTCTTATGACTCTTTTTCTATGCAATTAATTATAAGTTGTTTTGTTTTATCAGTAGGACTACATGTAGTAAGAATTAGTTGTTTATTATCTTCTTTTTTTACTTCAATATCTCCATCTTTATTTGTTTCCCATTTATCCTTTACTATATATAAATAATCTATATTCTCATAACTTAGTATTACTTTATCATTTTGTTCTAATTTATCTAAGTCTTTAAAGAATGCTTTCTCTCCATATCCAGAATGTGCAGCTAAAAAAATAATACTTTCATTATTATTAGGTTCTATACTTCCTTTTAATATTGTAATATTCTCTTCTATATTATTTTTAGAATTATTTATACTATATAACTTTCTGTTGACATTTATTTTATCAATTATTATTTTTCCAATACTATCATCGATTTCTATATTGTTATTTTTTGCTTCTTCTTCATTTTTTATTACTTTATTTATTATTTTATTTTGATTTATTTAATTATTTGTATGTACTTATTATACTTT
>JAFWRK010000009.1 GCA_017519965.1 Bacilli bacterium | reverse complement strand
TATTAAATTCTATAATATAAATAAAAATTGTTATTGCTTAAAAAATAAAAATAATAATATAAATTAGCATGAAAAAAAATGCGTGCTTAAAAATGTTTTTCTTCATTTCCTTAATATTAATCCAAGTCACAAATCAAAACTTCCTTCAATTTAATACAAAAACGAATTGCCCAAAAGCACCAATGAGTTCCTTAGGTCTACTTATATCTTTGGCTGAAGTAGACGGATACAATTATGAATCCCAACTTACTGATGCAGAAAGACAATCATATCTAGAAATTGTTTATTTAAAGCGTTCCTTTTCAAGTACAATGACCTATATTCCTCAAAGCTTTACTCCAGAAAGAGAAGAATATTGGAATAAATTAAACTTTTTAGTAACTATTTTCATAATTATAGCACTTTTCCCAGTTGTATTCATTATTTTCTATATTATTGTAAGATTTGTTTTCAGAAAATGCACTGGACCTAAAAAAGTATCTCAAGTTAATAAACTTTATAGAAATGTGACTTGGTTTATAATGCTTGTTTCCACTTTAGTTGTTGTTATTCTATTCCTTATCGTTTTAGTAAAATCAATTAAAGTAGGAAATAGCATCCGAAGTACATTTAATTACGCAGTTGAAGCTATATCCAAAAGTGATAATACCTATTCCGAAGTTAATGATGTTGTTGTATTTTTCAGAGGTAAAGGTGCTTCCGTACCAGATGAAGCCTTTATGGCACGATTCAAAAGAAATATAGAATTATATATATCAAATACAAAGACAAGAACTCAACAAATTTTAGATGATGAAAGTTACAGAACAAGATTTACAATATTTGCATTTGCAGCTTATTACTTTTTAATTATTTTGGCCTTTTTGTTCTTCTTCTGTAAAATGGAACAATTGGAATGTCTTATTTCAATAATCCTATTTTTCGCAGTGCCTGCTCTCTTTATCTTAGAAGGATATAATGCTAAATTTTTCTTCTTTTATGGAGATATATGCGATTCAGTCAGTGGTGCACTTTATGAAAATCAATATCCAGTCGCTGATCAATCTTTAGGATATTATTATAATTGCTTCAACACTGAAACTAAAGCTAGTTTATATAATATCAGATATAGATTATATGAGAATACAGTCAAGGACAATTCTACTGCTTTTGTTAATGAATATAAAAAACTCACTGAAAATACACTCAAAAGATTATTCAATTGTGAAATGGTTACAAAGGTTATCCCTAAAATTGAATCTGGTTTTTGCAAAGAATCTTTAGATAACATGTATACTTTGGTTTTATTAATGACCTGGATTGTATTGTTCTCTTTAGGAGTTGCTATTGGAGCAAGAAGATTACAAGTATTAATTTGGAAGAGAAAGAACGAAATAGCATCTATGATCCAAAACCAAGAAATATTATATTAAGATTTTGTTTGTCGTTTTGCTTTATTATTATTCTATATTAAATTTAAATAAAGGTGAAATAAAAAATGAAATTATAATGGCTTTTGTCTTTTAATATTATAAGAGTATTATTATATAATTTAATATTAAAATAAAAAAATAAATATTTTATCATTAATTATTTTAATTAATTAAAAATGATAATTAAATTTAAAAATAAT
>JAFWRK010000047.1 GCA_017519965.1 Bacilli bacterium | reverse complement strand
TGAATAATCTCAAAATATTTTTTATGCGAACTTTTTGCGAACATTTACCATTTTAAGTAGTGGATTTTGCGAACATTATCACTCGCAAACCCTTATTTTATGCTACTTTCCGTGGCATTGTTTATATTTCTTACCACTTCCACATGGACAAGGGTCATTTCTTCCTACTTTCTTCTTTGCTCTTTTTGGTTGTTGCTTAACTTCTCCTTTGTCTGGATCATTAGTTATTTGTTTTTTTGTTGTTTCTTTTCTCTCTTGATTTTGTCTTACTTCTGCTTTTAATAAGAAGATAGATATATCTTTATCTACTTTTTGTAGCATATTATCAAATAAGTCAAAACCTTCCATTGTATATGCACGTAATGGATCTTCTTGAGCATATCCTCTTAAATGAATACCCTCTCTTAAATGAGACATTGTATTAATATGTTCCATCCAGTAATTATCTAATACTTGTAGTGTAATTACTTTTTCAAATTCATCAGTTAATTCTTGTGGAACTGGTTTAATTTTTTCTTCATATTCATTTATTACTAATTTACTAATAATATCAATTACTTCTTCTGGTTGTTTACCTTTAATATCTTTTTCTTTGATATCTTTAGCTAATAAGTTTCCATTAGCAAACTCTGTAATTTCTTCATAATCTTTATCTGTTAATAGTCCTTCAGGAGCTAGGTGTGAATTAACTAAGTCTTCTACGTGATGTCTAAAAGTTGATAAAACCATTTCATGAATGCTTTCACTATCTAAGATTTTATTTCTTTTTTCATAAATAATTTCTCTTTGGTTATTCATTACGTCATCATATTGTAGTAAATTCTTTCTTATATCAAAGTTATTTCCTTCAACTCTTTTTTGTGCTGTTCCTATTGAATTAGTGAATGTTTTACTTTGAATAGCTTGATCTCCTAATCCTAGGTTTTCTAACATTCCACCTATTCTATCTGAACCGAAACGTACCATTAAATCATCTTTCATTGATACGAAGAATTGTGTATATCCTGGATCTCCTTGACGTCCTGAACGTCCTCTTAACTGATTGTCGATACGACGTGATTCATGACGTTCTGTTCCTACTACACATAATCCACCTAATTCTCTAATTTCATCAGATAGTTTTATATCTGTACCACGACCAGCCATATTTGTAGCTATAGTTACAGATTTATTTTGTCCTATTTTAGATATTATTTCTGCTTCACGAGCATGGTTCTTAGCATTTAATATTTCATGTGGAATTTTAGCTTGTTTTAATAAATTACTAATTAATTCTGATGTTTCAATAGCAATTGTACCAATTAATACTGGTTGTCCTTTATTGTATCTTTCTTTTACAAATTCAACTATTGCTTTATATTTAGCTTCTTTTGTAGCATATACTAAATCTGGAGCATCTATTCTTATTACTGGTTTATTTGTAGGTATTTCTATAACATACATATTATAGATATTTCTAAATTCTTCTTCTTCTGTTTTAGCAGTACCTGTCATACCAGATAATTTATTATACATTCTGAATAAGTTTTGGAATGTAATAGTAGCTAAAGTCTTAGTTTCTTGATTTATATTAACTCCTTCTTTAGCTTCTATTGCTTGATGTAATCCATCTGAGAATGCTCTACCTTTTTGTAGACGACCTGTAAATTGATCTACTATAATTACTTCTCCATCTTGTACTACATAATCTACATCTTTTCTCATTGAATAATTAGCTCTTAATGCTTGATTAATATAATGTAATAATGATGAATTTTCTATTTCATATAAATTCTTTACTCTAAATGTTTTTTCTGCTTTTTCAGAACCTGAATCAGTTAAATTAACACTCTTAGTTTTTTCATCATATATGTAATCAGTATTTTCTTTTAAGCTTTTAGCAAATCTATCAGCATCTATATATAAATTAGCTGATTTCATTTCTCCTCCACTTATAATTAATGGAGTTCTTGCTTCATCTATTAATACTGAGTCTACTTCATCGACAATAGCAAAGTTTAATTTTCTTTGAACTCTATTTTCTTTTCTAACTACCATGTTATCTCTTAAGTAGTCGAATCCTATTTCATTATTTGTAGAGTATAAGATATCACAATTATATGCTTCTTGTTTTTCTTTTGGCGATAAGTCTCTTCCATTTACTCCTACTGTTAAACCTAGGAATCTATGTATTCCACCCATCCATTCAGCATCACGACCAGCTAGATATTCATTAACTGTAATTATATGAACTCCTTCTCCTGTTAGGGCATTTAAATATGCAGGAAGTACAGCTGTTAATGTTTTACCTTCACCAGTTTTCATTTCTGCTATATTACCAAAGTGAATAGCTAAACCACCTAATATTTGCACGTAGTAATGTTTTTCACCAATTACACGGAATGATGCTTCTCTAGCAGTTGCAAATGCTTCTACTAATATATCATCTAATGTTTCTCCATTTTGAAGTCTTTCTTTAAACTCATCTGTTTTATTTTGTAATTCAGTATCAGTTAATTTAGAATATTCTTCATCTAAGTCCATTATTTGATTAGCTAAAACTTCAAATCTTTTTAATTCTTTATACTCATGATCAAACAATTTTCGTAAAAATTGCATATCCTCATCTCCTTCAATTTAATATTTTATCAAAAAAAGCCCAATAAATAAAGGCTTTTTGTACTCTATAGTTCTTCTACACTATCTTTATTCTTCTCGTAGGCTTGTTCATAGATTTCTACTTCTTCTTGTTTTATAACTTTTAAGTCAATAAATTTATTTAATGTTTCTTCTAATGTCATTTTAATTATTGGTTTTGCTAAGTAGTCATCAAATCCTGCTTCTAGATATTTTTCTCTACTACCTAATGTTGCATCTGCTGTTAAAGCTATAACTGGAGTTTTAAAATTCTCTAATTCTCTTAATTTCTTTAATGTTTCTACTCCATCCATTTGTGGCATCATTATATCCATAAATATGGCGTCATAATCATTCTTATAATTAACCTTTTCTATACATTCAAATCCACTATTGGCAGCTTCTACATTAAAGTTGTAACTTTCTAATATCTTTTTTGCTACTTTTAGATTTAATTTATTGTCATCTACAACTAATAGTCTTTTTTTAATATTATTATTTTGTTGTTGTTTTACTTCTTCTGTTATATCATTATCAGCTCTTGTTATTATTTTTTGTGTTACTGTTACTACAAATATTGATCCTTCTCCATAGGTACTAGATACTTCTATCTTTCCATCTAATATCTCTACTAAGGATTTAGTAATAGCTAGTCCTAAACCTGTTCCTTCTATATCTGTATCTTTATCTTCTTCTAATCTATTAAACTTAGTAAATAAATTAGGAAGCATTTCTTCTTTCATTCCTCTACCAGTATCTTGTACTGATATTGTCATAGTACACTTATCTTTAACATTTTCACAAGTTACTTTAAAATCTATTTTACCTTCTTCTGTATATTTAACTGCATTTGTTAATAGATTTGTAACTATTCTTTTTATCTTTTCTCTATCTCCATATAATTCTTTAGGTAATTTTTCTGAGAAGTTTGTTCTTAATTCTATAGGTTTGTCTCCAATTCTTACTTCTATTAATCTTGATAAGTCATTAAATACTTCTATAGGACTATAGTTAACTTCTATTATTTCCATCTTACCTGCTTCTAATTTATTAATATCTAATATTCCATTTACTATTTCTAATAAGTTTTGTGAAGCTAATATGATGTCTGCAGAATCTTCTCTCATTTCTTCTATATCATCACCTGATCTTATCATTTCTGATAAACCAACTATGGCATTTAATGGAGTTCTTATTTCATGTGACATGGAACTTAAGAAATCACTTTTAGCTTGAGATGCTCTTTCTGCTTGATCTTTTGCTAATTGTAATTCTGCTACCATCTTCATATCTGGATTTTCAATTGTAAAATACATTAAATAACTAATTAATGTCATTGAGAATGGTAATACGAATAATGAAGTCATACCATTTAATACTATTGATACTGGTACTAAGAAAGTAATTATTATTAATGGTACTATTTTCTTTATACTTACTTTCTTTCTATTCTTAATAAGTGATACTACTGAGAATATTGTTAATCCAAATGTACAGAACCAATAATACATAGCTGCTACTCCCATTGTCTCATCTGGAACTCCATCTTTATAATATACTTCCATAGGTAGTATTAAGGCTCCTATTCCCATTACTATTGATATTAGTAATAATCTTTGATGATATTTTTTTGTTCTAGCTTTGAATTCTGTAGGAGTTTGATTTTTTACTTCATGAGTTACTGATACTATATATGAAGCAAAGAATAAAAACCATATAACTGTTGATGCTCCATTTAACTTTAATGTGAATAATATTAGAAAGTCTCCATATTGATATAAATGATGCATTACAAAACTTGATACTGTTTGGGTTACTAACGTTAATAAATTCCATATTAATAATTGTCTATATATAGAGTTTTCTATATTATTCATATTTTTCTTTGTAAAATATATTATTGATAATACAAATATAAATACAAAACAACAAAAAGTTAATGTAGTATTTGCTACACTTGCCATATTATCACCTTACTTTAATATAATAAGTATATCATATTTTTAAAGTCATAATAAAAAAAGTGAATCATAATGATTCACTTTTTATTTTATTCAGATTCAATAATACCGTAGTTACCATCTTTTCTCTTATAGATAACTGTTGGTTTATTAGTTTCACTATCTTTATACATATAAAACTCATGTCCTAGAAGTTCCATTTGAATAATGGCTTCTTCTTCATCCATTGGTTTTACTTCTACTTTCTTTCTTTTTACGATTTTAGATTCTTCTGGCTCTTCTTCTTGTTCAATATCAGTTATAGCCAATCCATAATTTACTTTTGTTTGCTTAGAAGCAATTCTTGTTTTATTCTTTCTAATTTGTCTTTCTAGTTTGTCGATTGCTTTATCAACTGCTGCGTAAAAATCTTGTTGTGAATCTTCTGTTCTTAAAATTATTGATTTTAAGGGTATGGTAATTTCAACACGTTGTGTATAATTACTTACTTTTACTATGACGTTTGCGCGAACCTCATCGCTTTTTTCTAGGTATTTATTTAATCTTCCTAGCTTCTCCTCAATATATTCTTTCATAGATGTAGTAATTTTAATCTTATCTCCATGAATAGTTATTTCCATACTATCTCCTCCTTGTACTTTTAGTATAACATAATAAGAAAAAATAAAAAAGATAGTACTTTATTTAGTACTACCTTTTTTATGTTTTTTTTCTATTATCTTATTAATATTTAGATCTTTAGTTTTGTCTGTAATTATTGATGTATGTAATACAAACCATATTACTAAGAAGAATATTACCACATATATGATTTGACCTATCTTTTGATCAATAATTGTATAAAACATAGATGCTGATGCAAATAGTAAATTTATTCCATATATTATTAAAACTGTAGTTCTATGACTAAAATTCATACCTAACAATTGGTGATGGAGATGTTGTCTATCTGCTTGAAATGGAGGTTGGCCTTTTAAGAGTCTTCTTATTATTGCAAATAAAGTATCTAATATAGGTATACCAATTATTGTTAGTGGAACAAAGAAACCTATTAATGCAGGTCCTTTAAATTCTAGTAATGTTATTATAGAAATAATAAATCCCATAAATGTTGCACAATCTCCTGCAAAAATAGTTGCTGGATAAAAGTTGTGAAATAAAAATCCTAATGTTGATCCTAGCATAATTAAACATAATATTAATACTAGACTACCATATCTTCCTTGATAGAAACATAGCACTGCTATAGTGAAATAGAATATTGAACATATTCCTCCACTTAATCCATCCATTCCATCTATTAAATTAATTATATTAGTACATGCTACTATAAATAAAATAGTTAATGGATATGAAAGTATTCCAAAATCAATTTGATATCCAAAGGCAGAAATATTATTTAGTAATATTCCTCCATAAAAGACTATTACTATAGCTGCTATTAGATGACCTATTATTTTATGTGATGCTCTTATTGGCCTTATATCATCAATAATACCAGTTAATATTATTATAAAACTACCAATAAGAATGGAATTCATTCTTACACTTTGTTCTCCAAATAGCATATATCCAAATAAGAATGCTAAGAATATTCCTACAGCTCCTAGTTTAGGAGTTGTTTTCTTATGAATATGTCTATGTTCTTCTTCAGCTCTTGGAACATCTACAGCATTTATATGTACTGCTATTTTTTTCATAAAAACCATAATTATTGCTGAGAAAATAAAAGTTGTTAATACTATTATTCCTGCATTTAATAATTGTAACTTCAAACTACCACTTCTTTCACTACTATTATATCATATCTATTCTTCTTGACTTTCTTCTAGTGATTTTATATCTTCTAATAGTTTACCTGTCCCTTCCACTACACAAGTTAATGGAGATTCTGCTATTAATATAGGAACATTTAAAGCTTCTTCTAAAACTTCTGATAATCCTGTTAGAAGTGCTCCTCCTCCTGTTAGTATTATTCCTTTATCAACTATATCTCCTGATAATTCTGGAGGTGCATCTTCTAATACACTTGTTGTAGCTTTAACTATTTTTTGTACACTTTCATCTAAAGCTTCTTTTATTTCTGGTTGTGTTATTACTATAGTATCTGGTAAACCGGTAAGTAAGTTTCTTCCTTTAATCTCTAATGTTTGTTTTTTATCTGGATTTTTTACGTTAGCAAAATTTATTTTTATATCTTCAGCAGTCAATTCACCGATTAATAATCTATATTTACTCTTTATATACTTAATGATATCTTGATCTAATACATTTCCTGCTACTCTTATTGATTCAGATGTTACTATATCTCCTAGTGAAAGAATTGCTATATCTGTTGTTCCTCCACCTATATCTAATACCATATTAGCAGTAGGTTTTGATATATCCATTCCTGCTCCTATTGCTGCTACTTTAGGTTCTTCTTCTATATAAACTCTTCTAGCTCCTGTTCTTTCTGCTGCTTCTTTGATAGCGTTTTTTTCTACAGGAGTTATATTAGTAGGACAACATATTAATACTCTAGGCCTAGAAAATAGTTTTTTGGCCTTAATCTTTTTAATAAAACTATTAAGCATTATTTCAGTTATTTCAAAGTCTGCAATTACTCCATCTTTCATTGGTTTAATAGCTTTTATTTTACCTGGAGTTCTTCCTAGCATTTCATTGGCTTCTTTTCCTACTGCTAAAACTCTTTTAGTTTCTGTTTCTAGAGCTACTATACTAGGCTCATCTAATACTATTCCTTTACCTTTTATGTAAATTAGGACGTTTGCTGTTCCTAAGTCTATACCTATATCTTTTGATATCATTTTCTTCACATCCTTTTTTTCATAAATATTTTACCATAAAATTGTTGTTTTATAATACTATTATATGTTTATTTTTTAATAATATATAAAAAAAGAGTATTTTTACTCTTGTTCTTGTTTATTATTTAATTTTTTATCTAAATAATCTGTTGGATTAACCATTTTATTCTTTATGTATAATTCAAAATGTAAGTGATTTTTTAATGATTCTTCCATCTTATTAGTTCCACTTTTACCTATTAAATATCCTTGACTTACTTTATCACCTTTTTTAACATTTACTTCTGATAAACTTTGATATACTGATACATAATCATTATCATGTTGTATTTTTACGACATTTCCTACTGTTTCATCATTAGTTACACTTATTACTTCTCCATCTAGTATTGATAGTACATCAAATGTTTCTTCACATACATAATCTATTCCTGTATTTTGCATATATGTATCTTCATATTTAGTAATTGATTTTGTTTGTTCTTCTTCTGATCCTTTATAATTATAAAATGTTCTTCCTATCGCTACATTATTATTAATATAAGGATTAATTATTTTTCTTGTTTCATTAATTACTGGTATTTTATTACCTAAAATAATATCTGTTACATATTGCATATTAAACTCTATTGGCTCAGTAGTTTGCATAAATAATGTACTAATAAATAATCCTAGAACTAAAAAAGTTGATAACATCGGTATTACATATGGTTTTAATTTTACCTTTTTCATTTTCTCACCTCAGTATAATTATCACCAAAAAAAAAGAATTTATACAATTCTTAGAAAATTTTTAGTGAAGAGTATAAATCCATTATAAAATTTGTTACTAAATATATTAAAGATAAGCCTAATAGAAAATAAAATGTAGTAGCTTGATAAACTCTATTCTTTTTAAATATTCCATTTATATTAACTGATTGCATTGACCATATAACTAATATGGTTACTATTAAATAAACAAATACTTTTCCTTGCATTATTTTTCCTCATACTTTTTTATTTTATTTATTCTTCTTATATGTTTTTCTAAGTTACTAAATGGAGTGTTTATAAATGTTTTTACTGCTTCTAGAGCTTCTTCTTTTTCTATTTTTTCTCCTAAGGCAATTATGTTAGCATCATTATCTTCTCTTGTGTATTTAGCTTCTTCCTTATTTGATACTTTTGCACAACGTATTCCTTTTACTTTATTACATGCAATACTAATACCTATTCCTGACCCACAGATGGCTACTCCGAAGTCAACATTTTTTTCAACAACATTTGTGGATAATTCAAAAGCATAATCAGGATAATCCACAGATTCTGTGGAAAAAGTTCCATAATCTATAACTTCATAATTGTCATTACTTAATTCTTTTTTTAAATACTCTTTTAATTCATAACCTCTATGGTCGCTTGCTATACCTATTTTCATAAACTACCTCTTTTCATTATTTATTATAGTGTATTTTTACCAATAATTCTATATTTATACAAAATAAAAACTGCTTATTCAGCAGCTTCTTTAGAAGTAAATCCATATTTTTTATTAAATTTATCTACACGACCTGCACGAGATGCTCTAGATTGTTTTCCTGAATAAAATGGATGACATTTAGAACATACTTCTACTGGCATTTCTGATTTTACTGATTTAACTGTAAATGTTTCTCCACATGCACATGTTACAACACAGTCTTTCATTTCTGGATGTATTCCCTTTTTCATTTCTATCGCTCCTTCCGCCATGACTAATAAGTCATAGTAATTAAATGCGTTATTAATATATCATTTATTTTATTATTTTTCAACCTTTTTCTATCATTTTATATATTTTATTAGATATAACTTTATATCCTTTTCTGTTATAATGACTACTATTGTTATTATCAAAATATGTATTTTTATCATTTTCTATATCATTTATTGATATTGATTTTACTTCTTTATTACTTCGTAAAAACTGATTAAACTTTTTTGTTAAGACCAATGAATAATAATCATTTGTCATTATTATAGGATATTCTATTACATATATTTTTTTCGAATAGTACTTTCTAATTTCTTTTATAAGATCATTATAATTATTTTCTACTTTTTCTAATATTTTATTTATTTTTTTATTATTCATATTATCTTCTAGTGATAAGTAATACTTTATATCATTTAAACCTATTGATAAAGTTATAATATCAGCATCTTGTATAAGCCTTTTAAGTAACCTTTTTTGTAGTTTTATATCATTATTTTGAATTTTATTTATCTCGTTTATTAAGTCATTTATAGTTATTTCATCATATGAATAATTAGTATAATCATTTAACTTTCTTTTATTATTTATCATATCTTTTAAATAATCACTATAGCTATATTCTTCTATTCCATAACTATTTATTCCTTTAGCATAACTATCTCCAATAGATAAATAGTTTATTTTATTATTAATTATTTTAGGAATAATAATTACTGAAGTAATAATTAATATATAAAGAAAAATCATTTTTAAGCTTATAAATTTTTTCATCTTATACCTCTAATAAAGATTATGTTTATAAGTTTTAAATATTAAAAAAATATAATCTTACGATTATATTTCTTTTAGTTTTATTTTTGCTCCTACATCTGTTAATTTTTCTATTATGTCTTCATATCCTCTTAAGATATGCTCAACATTTGTTATAGTTGTAGTTCCACTTGCTAATAATCCTGCTGCTACCATTGCAGCTCCAGCTCTTAAGTCTGTTGCTACTACTTGTGTACCTTTTAACTCTGTTGGACCTATTATTGTAGCAGTTTGATTTTTTACTTCAATATCTGCTCCTAAATCTTTTAGATATGGTATATGCATAAATCTATTTTCCCAGATTGTTTCAGTTACTTTTGATTTACCATTTGCTTGTGTTAGTAAGACAGTAAATGGTTGTTGTAAGTCTGTTGGAAAACCTGGATAAACTGCTGTTTTGATATTTGTATTTTTATATTTTTCATTTTTTCCAATAATTGTAATATAATCAATTCCTTTTTCTAGTTCTATTCCCATCTCTTCAAGTTTAGATGTTAATGCTTCTAGATGTTCTGGAATCATATTATCAATTTTTAGATTATTTCCACATAGTGCTCCTATTATTAAGTATGTACCTGCTTCTATTCTATCTGGTATTACTTCATGGAAACATTTATGTAATTTATTAACTCCTACTATTTTTATTCTTGATGTACCAGCTCCTGTAATTTTAGCTCCCATATTATTTAAAAATGTTGCTACATTTACTATTTCTGGTTCTTTAGCAGCATTATCAATTATAGTAGTCCCTTTTGCTTTAACTGCTGCTAACATTATATTTATAGTTGCTCCAACTGAAGCTATATCTAAATATATATTAGCTCCTTTTAACTCTTCTGCTTCTACTATATATTGATTCTTATTACTTGTTACTTTTGCTCCTAGTGCTTCAAATCCTTTTAAATGTAGATCTATAGGCCTAGCTCCTATTGAACATCCTCCTGGAAAATACATTACTGCTTTTTTATATTTACCTAATAATGCTCCCATAAAATAGTATGATGCTCTTAGTTTCTTAGAATACTTTTCTTCTATTTCAGTATTAATCATATCTTTTGGATTTATTACTAAGCTTTCAGTTGATCTATTTACTTTTACATTAAGTACTTCTAATATTTCACAAAGTGCTTCTGTATCAGTTATTTCAGGAACATTACAAATAGTTGCTTCTTCATCTGTTAATATTGCAGCTGGAATAAGAGCTACTGTTGCATTTTTAGCTCCACTTACTCTGATGGTTCCTGATAATTCTTTTTGCCCTTCTATTTCAATTATTTTCATATTCAACCTCCCAGATATTATATTCTAGTTCCAAATAGTTTTACTTTAGCTTCTATAGTATCTTTCATTGCTTTTTCTCCACTACCGATTACTTTTCTAGGATCATAAGCTTTACTATCAGTATTAAGGAATTCTCTTACTGCATTTGACCATGATACTTGAAGTTCTGTATTAACATTTATTTTAGATATTCCACATGATATTGCTTTTTTAATTTTATCATCTGGTATTCCACTTCCTCCATGTAATACTAGAGGTATTGGTAATTGTTCATTAATAAGTTCCATTCTTTCAAAATTAAGATTAGGTTCTCCTTTATAAAATCCATGTACACTACCTAGTGCTGGAGCTAAAGAGTCTATTCCTGTTTCATTATATATCTTTTGACATTCTTCTAATGTTGCATAGAAAATATCACTTGTAATATTATCTTCTGTACCTCCGATATGTCCTACTTCTGCTTCTACTGTGACACCTTTAGCATGTGCATAATCTACTATTTCTTTAGTAATTCTAATATTTTCATCTAACTCTTCACGAGAAGCATCTATCATTACTGAAGTAAATCCTGCATCTATTGCTTTTTTACATGTTTCACTACATCCATGATCTACATGTAAACATACTGGTATTGTTATATTTAAATCTTTAATTAAGCCAGTAACCATACCATAGATAGCATCATATCCACCCATGTATTTTCCTGCTCCATCACTTACTCCTAATATTACTGGAATATTCATTTCATTACATTTTTCAAGAATATATTTTGTCCATTCTAAATCGTTTATGTTAAAATGTGGAACTGCATAATGTCCCTTTTTAGCTTTTTCAAGCATTTCTTTTGAATTAACTAACATTTCTTATCACCCAATTAAATAATAAGTAATTATTATTATAAAGTCAATTATTTCAAAAGTATTTTACTTTATTTATATGTAAATAAAAAAATAGATTTGTTAATCTATTTTATTTTATGATTTCTTAGTATATTTATTAATTATTTCTTTTACTAATGATGTATATTCTACTTCTTTATTTTTTGTATCTATATTACATAATGGAGGAAAAAGTACACACCAAAAGTTATCTCCTATTCCTTCTCCTATAGTTATAACTAAAGATTCATATTTTCCTTCTTCATATTTAATACCTTTATACTCTTTCTGCGGAAAATAATTATTACCATACTTTATTGTTATATTTTTATTATAATTTGATTTTTCTAATTGTTTATTAAGCTTATTTTCTATTTTATCAATATTTTTATTAATAATTACTCTAGCTTCATCTATATTGTTTGCTTTTTCTATTATTTTAATTTCATCTTCTAATGATTTAACTAGTTCTTTCTTTAGTTTTTGATCTTCTAAATTATTACTATTTGCTATTACTCTAAATCTAATACTATTTTTTGGTATTATTATCTCTTCTTTTTTATTAATACATAATAGTAATACTATAACTGATAATATAATTAGTATTTTTTTCATATAAAAAATCTCACTTTCCTTACATAGGTATAGTGAGATTTTTATAATATATTATTCATTATTTTTAAAGATAAATATCATTCTTTCTTTTTCAGACATATCTTTTTTTACTTCTATTCTTACATTATCTAATTCTTCTTCTATTAGTTTTATAATGTCATTTGCTTGGTCATATCCTATTTCTAATGCAATTAGACATTTATCTTTTGAATGTTCATTTATTCCTTTTATTATTTTTCTATAACAATCTAATCCATCTTCTCCTGCATATAAAGCAATATGTGGTTCATTATTTTTAACTATATCTTCTATTTCTTCATTTGTTTTTATATATGGTGGATTACTTATTATAATATCGTATTTATTATTTATGTTTTTCCACATATCACTGTGGATAAAGTTTGCTTCTATAGCTAATCTTTTAGCATTTTGTCTTGATACTTCTAATGCTTCTTCACTTATATCTATTAAATCCACAGATTTTGTGGATATTTTTTTACTTAGTGAAAGTCCTATAACTCCACTTCCACATCCTAGGTCAATTATTTCCACAGGTTCTGTGAATAATTCTTTTGCATATTTAGCAGTATAATCTACTAGTTCTTCTGTTTCAAATCTTGGTATCAATACATTTTTATTTATAATAAACTTATTACCTAGAAAATTAACATTACCAATTACATATTGAAGGGGAATACCTTCATTTAAAGCTTTTATCTCTTCTTTATATTTTTCTACTTTTTGTTCTTCTACTTCCATATCTAAGTAATTAAATAGTTCTAATGGATTTTTATCTAATAATTCTGCTAAAAGAATTTTGGCATGATCTGAATGACAACTTTTTTTACCTATAACTAATAATTCTTCAACTGTCATTATTATTCGTTAGTTTCTCCTTCAAGTTTTCTTTTTTGATCTTCTTGTATTAATGCATCTATTACATCATCTAAGTAACCATCCATTATTCTATCTAGATTATTAGTAGTAAAACCAATTCTATGATCTGTTACTCTATTTTGTGGATAATTATATGTTCTTATTTTTTCAGCTCTATCTCCAGTACCTATTTTACTACGTCTTTCATTGCCTTCTTTTTCTAATCTTTCTTGTTCTTGTAATTCATATAGACGTGTTTTTAATACTTTCATAGCTTGTTCTTTATTTTGAATTTGACTTCTTTCATTTTGACATGTTACTACAACTCCAGTAGGTAAATGTGTAATTCTAACTGCTGAATCTGTAGTATTTACTCCTTGTCCTCCACAACCACTTGATCTATAGATATCTATTCTTAAATCATTTGGATTAATATCAATATCAACATCTTCATCTGCTTCTGGCATTACTAATACTGTCGCAGTAGATGTTTGTAATCTACCATTTGATTCTGTTACAGGTACTCTTTGTACTCTATGTGATCCAGACTCATATTTTAGTAGTGAATATGCATTCTTACCTTTTATTATAAATTCTATTTGAGCAAATCCTCCAGCAGTTCCATCTACTGAGTTATATACTTGATAAGAAAAGCCTTGCTTTTCTGCATATCTTGTATACATTCTGAATAAGTCTCCAGCGAAGATGTTAGCTTCATCTCCACCTGCTGCTCCTCTTATTTCTATAACAACGTTCTTTCCATCATTAGGATCCTTAGGTATTAATAATATTTCTAATTCTCCATCTAGTTTTGTCTTTTCTTCTTCTAATGCTCTTAAATCTTCTTTTGCCATTTCTCCTAAATCTGGATCTTTAGTCATTTCTTTAGCATCTTCTATACCTGATAATACTTTTTTATATTTTTTATAACAATTAACTATGTCTTCTAATTCAGACATTTCTTTAGAATACTCTCTAGTTTTCTTTATGTCTGAAAGTACTTCTGGCTTAGTTAATTCATTTTCTAAAAATTCGTATTTTCCTAAAGTTGCTTCTAATCTTTCTATCATATTTTTCTCCCCTTCCGGTAATCACTGGTATTATATCACAAATATTAAAGAAAAAAAACTAGATTATTGTTCTAGTTCTAAATCTTCTTCATCAAGAATTACAAGATCTTTTAATTCTTCATTTGTATCTTCATCATAGTCTTCTGGCTCTGTATCATCAAAGTCATCTTCTTCTATTTCTTCTTC
>JAFWRK010000046.1 GCA_017519965.1 Bacilli bacterium | reverse complement strand
TATCGATAGTAGCTGGAGATGTAGGTTCAATACTATAACTTAATTGCTTAATATTTTCAAAATGAATATCCCATTCATTAGATTTTAAAAAGTTATTACCAGAATTACCTAAAGTTCTAGTAAGATAAGCGAATCCTATTGCCATAAATAAAAATAAAGCTAAATAAATTGTCTTATTACGTCGAATAATTCTCTTCATAGCAAAGCACTCCTATCATATCAATTATATTATAGATAAAAAAAAAAAGAAAGTATTAAACCTCCTATTTTTCATTATCTTTTTCTTTCTTAGAATCTTTATCTAAAGAGATGTCATAATATTCACGAACCTTCTTTTCAAGTTCCTCTTTTAATTCAATATTTTCTTTTAACATTAGTTTAACATTCTCTTTACCTTGCCCTAACTTTTCACCTTGATATGCATACCAAGCACCACTCTTTTCAAGAATTCCAGCTTCTGTAGCTAAATCTACTATTTCTCCTTCACGAGAAACACCTTCACCATACATAATATCTACTGAAGCAGTTTTAAATGGAGGGGCAACTTTATTTTTAACAACTTTAATACTTGTCTTATTACCAACTACTCCATCACCCATTTTTAATTGTTCACTACGTCTAATTTCAAGTCTAACTGATGAATAAAATTTAAGAGCCCTACCACCAGGAGTAGTTTCAGGATTACCAAACATAACTCCAACTTTTTCACGTAATTGATTTATAAAAATACAAGTAGTATTTGTTTTACTAATAGTACCAGATAATTTTCTTAAAGCTTGAGACATAAGTCTTGCTTGTAAACCAACATGAGAATCTCCCATTTCACCATCAATTTCAGCTTGTGGAACTAAAGCAGCAACAGAGTCTATAACAATAATACTAATAGCTTGACTTCTAACTAATGCATCACATATTTCTAAGGCTTGTTCACCAGTATCAGGTTGAGATAATAATAACTCATCAATATTAACACCAATACGAGAAGCATATTCAGGATCTAATGCATGTTCAGCATCAATAAATGCAGCTCTTCCACCTAATTTTTGATGTTCAGCAATTGCTTGTAAGGCAAAAGTAGTTTTACCACTTGATTCTGGACCATATATTTCTATAATTCTACCTCTTGGATAACCACCAACACCTAATGCAATATCAAGAGATAAACTACCACTTGAACAAACATCAACTTTCATATGTTTGTTATCCCCTAACTTCATAATTGAACCTTTACCAAATTGTTTTTCAATATCATTTAATACTTGCTCTAAAGCTTTATCTTTAGACGTATCTTTTTCTACAGCTTTCATAAAAACCCTCCTAGCTAAATAACTTACATATTAATTGTATAATAGTATTTTCTAAAATGCAACACTTTTTTTCGAACATGTGTTTTATTATTTTTATACATTATTTTTAACAAAAAAATAAAAAGCATTTTACAAAAAATGCTTTTTCATACAATTATAATTTGAATTATTATTTTTCTCCAAAAATAATATTTTTATTTAAATTAAAATATTGTATAGCAGAGACTATAGATAAGATAACAGCTATATATAATAAGAAACCAGATACATTAATAGGTTTATTAAACATTACCTCAAATGGTAAGTTATAGAAGAATGTTAAAACTATACCAACCATAAGTGTAGCTGTTTTATATTTTCCTGATTTAATAGCTGCTACTACTTTTCCTTTACTAGCAGCTTCCATTTTAATAGCATTAACAACTATATCTCTTAAAACTATTACAACCGGAATAATAACATTAATAAATGCATGAGCTGCTAAAATAATTAATACAGAATTAACTAATACTTTATCTGCAATAGCATCTAACATTTTACCAGTATCTGTAACTTGATTATTTTTTCTAGCTAAATAACCATCTAAAAAATCTGTAAAACTAGCAACGATAAATATAACTCCTGATATTAAGTATCTAATATCCATTCCAACTCCACCAACATATAAAATTGGGAACTTAACATTGAACATATAAAATGGGAAACATAAAATAAAAACTATGAACCCAGATAATATAAGTCTTAATACTGTTAACTTAGTAGGTAAATTCATAAATAACTCCTCCTTATTTTAATATCAATAATTCATCTACCCTAATAGGAACATCGTGAATAGAATTCACAACTACATAAATAGCAATTAGTATTATTAAAATAACTAATACAGCTATAAAAAAAATAGGTAATGCATATGATTTTTCTTTAACTTCAATAGTATAAGGAGATCTAACCTTATTTAATTCTTCTTCTACCTTCTCTTTTACTTGAGCATTCTTAATCTCATCTAATGAAATCTTAGAAGTATGATCAAATAAAAAATTATTAAATTCATCAACTACTTTATCAGAATCTAATCCTAAATACTTTGAATACATTTTTATATAATCTTTTAAATCATATAAATCTTTAAATGCTTTTACATTACCAGCTTCTATATTTTCTAGTTCAGCAACAGAAATCTCTAGGTCTTCTGCAGCTTCGGCAATATTAACACCATTAGATACTCTAACACGTTTTAAATACGCACCTAAATCTTTCATAATTCACCTCACTAGTTAATAACAATATATAAATAAGCCATGTTCTGTACCTCTTACGAGGCAACAAACATTTATCTACCGATTACTCAGTCCTTAACTCCATTATAATTCTTTTGTTAAGGCTCCCCTACCAAATTTGGGTTTCTAGCTCGCGGGGTTTACCACGTTTCACTCTTTCGTTTCCAAAAGCATCGTCACTGTGGCACTTTATAGATAAACCATATCATTAGACTTAGGTTTATTAACTGCCGTTAGCAAAGCTACCTAAGGTTATTTGTTCCCTTAGCACGAACACTACAGCCATTACAGGTCTGTGCTAGCATGGACTTTCCTCAAGAACCTTAAAGATTCCAGCGTTTGTCTATATATATTGCTTATTCCTCTTCTTTATTCTCTAATTCACTCTTATTACCATAAACAGTTTTCTCTAATTGAGAAACTCTACGTATGATATCAACATTAGTCATTTCAGGAACTTCTGAATTACGAGCTACTTCCATACTTAATTGAGAATTACGTAATTCTTGTTTTAATGACATAATCTCAGCAAGTAAATCAGCCTTTTCTTTTTCCAAACCATTAATGATATTTAAAAATTGTTCATAATCACCAATAATAATATCTAAAAACTGATCAACTTCTTTTAAACGATATCCACGAGTATCTATTTTAAATTCTTTCTTTAAAATATCCTGTGGCATAAGAGAAATCTTATTCTGATACATATTATCACCAATCCCTAACTATAACAATATTATTGCATTATAACTAGTTTTTGTCAATTGGTAACCCTGTTATTATATAATAGAAATCAAGCTTTAAGCAAGCATTATTTGTCTTAACTGACATACCATTTAATATCTTTAAAATTTCACAAACATTCATATTATCACCAATTATATATTAATGGTTTAAAAAAATTAATCAATGAAATCGACAAATAAACATAAAAAAATACTTATATATTTATATAGAAAAAAAAACATATATATAGTATAATTAAACATAGGTGATTAGATGAACTACCCAAATGGTATAAAGAAAAAAGCTACAAGTGTAGAATCTACTCCAACAAGTCATAAAAATAGAGGTATGAATTTAGAAGATGAACTAAATCAAACTAATGAGTATTATAGAGAAATAGATAAAGCATATATCTATAAGAAACCTACCCCTATCAAGATAACTAAAGTTGATTATCCATCAAGAGATAAAACAGTAATAAAAGAGGCTTTCTTTGCAGTTCCATCTACCACAGATTATAATGGAGTATATAAAGGTTATTATATTGACTTTGAAGCAAAAGAAACACAAAATAAAACATCTTTTGCATTAAGTAATATACATCCACATCAAATTAAACATCTTGAAAATATAAAAAGACATAAAGGAATATCATTCTTAATAGTTAGATTTACATCACTAAATTTAACATTTTTATTAAAAACAGAAGATTTTATAGATTACTTAAATACTAATGAAAGAAAATCTATTGAGTTAGACTATTTTAAGAAAAAAGGATATTTAATAAAAGATGGTTACAACCCAAGAGTTGACTATTTAAAAATAGTTGATCAAATTATTGGAGGTACAAAATGAAAAAAGAAATAAAAAGAAAAAGGGTAAAATACTCTCCTAAAAATCAAAAAACAAATATTAAAAATATAAAAGGAAGAGTATACAATAAGAAAAAATTAAAAAGAAAGAACACAATACTATTAATTACTTTAATTCTATATATAGTATTAATAGTTCTTGCTTATCTAAAAATTGGAACTATAGGAGCTTTAGGTGCAGCATTTGTTTTAGGTTTCCTACTATTCGTTTTATTTGTAATTCTTAAATTAAGAGGAAAAAGTAAAAAGAAAGTAATTACAGTATTAATAATGCTAGTATTAACTGGATTTATTATTGTAATGGGAATATTTGCAGCATTCCTATTCTATATTAAGTCTATTGCTGATCCATTATATGCTGAAAGAGAAAAAGATCTTAATACTAAAGAGACAACTACTCTATATGATAAAGATGGTAATGAATTTGCTAAACTAGGATCTGAAATGAGAGAAAAAGTTTCATACGAAGAACTACCTGAAGTGTTAATAGATGCTATAGTAGCAACAGAAGATTCAAGATTCTTCCAACATAATGGTTTTGATGCTCCAAGATTCTTAAAAGCAACTCTA
The DNA here is from genome assembly GCA_017519965.1 of Bacilli bacterium. The sequence goes on along the minus strand of JAFWRK010000046.1, from coordinate 64,137 downwards.
GGACAATTAGCTGGTAATAGAAGTGCTGGTGGTGCCTCTACTCTATCAATGCAGGTTGTTAAAAATAAAATAACAGATGCAAAAGTAGATGAAGGAACTGCAGGTATAATAAGAAAGTTTGAAGATATTTATTTATCAGTATTTAAATTAGAAAAGAATTATACTAAAGAAGATATAATAGAGTTTTATGTTAATAACCACTATTTGGGTGGAAATATCTATGGTGTTGAAGAAGCAAGTGAACATTACTTTGGAAAATCAGTTTCAGAGTTAACATTAAGTGAAGCAGCAATTATTGCTGGTATGTTTAAATCACCATCATACTATAAACCAGATACACATCCAGAAAATGCAGAAGCAAGAAGAAAAACAGTATTATACTTAATGAAACGTCATGGATATATTACAAGCGAAGAAGAAAAAATAGCTAATTCTATACCAGTAGAATCATTAATAGCTACAGTAGAAGAACAAGCAAATCAATATCAAGGATATATTGATACAGTAGTAAAAGAAATTAAAGATACTTATAAAGTAAATGCATATACTACATCATTAAAAGTATATACAAACTTAGATAGATCAAAACAAGATGCAGTAGACAGAGTACTAAATGGAGAAGCTTATTCATGGATAGATGATAAAGTTCAAACTGGAGTAGCAGTTCTTGATTCAGAAACTGGTGCTATACTTGCTATTGGTACAGGAAGAAATAGAACTGGAATTAATAGTTATAACTACGCTGTACAAATAAAGAGACAACCAGGAAGTACTGCTAAACCATTATTTGATTATGGACCAGGAATAGAATATAACGATTGGTCAACATATACATTATTTGATGATGCACCATATCATTATTCAAATGGTAGATCAATTAAAAACTGGGATGGTGGATACTACGGAACAATTACTTTAAGAAGAGCTTTATCAACATCAAGAAATATACCTGCATTAAAAGCATTCCAACAAGTAGATAATGAAAAAATTGTAGAATTTGTAACATCCTTAGGAATTACGCCAGAAATAGAAAGTGGAAGAATTCATGAAGCACATGCAATTGGAGCATTTACAGGAGTATCTCCACTACAAATGGCAGCTGCCTATGCAGCATTCTCTAATGGTGGATATTACAACCAACCTTATAGTGTTAAAAAAATTGAATTTAGATCAACTGGAGAAGTAAAAGAACACGAAGGAGAAAAAGTAAGAGTTATGTCAGATGCAACAGCATTTATGATATCAAGTGTATTACAAGATGTTGCTTTAACTGACGGTACTCCTAAAAATATAGCATGTAAAACAGGAACAACAAACTTTGATGAAATAACTATGAATAACTTAAATATGCCTGGAGATGCAATAAGAGATTCATGGGTTATTGGATATTCAACTAAAACTACAATGGGTATGTGGTATGGATATGATAATACAACAAAAGAATCAGTTGCAGAAGGATATGTATTACATAATGTACCAGCAACTATTCAAAAAGATAGATTATATAGAGCATTAGTTAACTCTGGAGCAATAGAATCAGATAGAGAGGCATTCCAACAACCATCTAGCGTTGCTAAAATCGGAGTTGCTCAGGGATCTAATCCTGCTAAATTAGCTGGTCCTGGAACTAATGCAGTATATGAATACTTCAAAAAAGGTACTGAACCAACTGAAACAGAATATGGAGATGCTACATTAAGTGGTCCATCAGGATTAAAAGCAAGTGTAGATAAAACTACTAAGAAGATAACTCTAACATGGAACGCAGTAGATCCTGGAGTATATGCAAAAGAAAAATATGGAACATTTGGATATAATGTTTATCTAAATAATAAACTATTAACATGGACTGATAAAACAACTTATACAGCAACAAATGAATTCGGTACATATAAAATAGTCGCAACATATAAAGGATATAGTGGAATTAAGAGTGAAGGCGCTGAAGTAACAGTAAAAGAACCTGTTGAAGAAAAGCCGAAAGCTGAAGAAGAGCCTAAAGGTGAAGAAGAAGAAGAAAAAGTAACTCCATAATAAAAAACACTTCTAAATGAAGTGTTTTTTTTCACGACAAATTTCTTTCAATTTACAATTTAAGCATTCTGGCTTAACTGCCTTACAATAATATCTTCCAAAAAGAACTAATTGAAGATGTCTTTTAGACCATTTATCCTTTTTAAATTTCTTTTGAAGTTTCTTCTCTACACCCAAAACATCATCTTTTAAATAAGCTAATTTAAGCCTTTTAGAAACTCTATCAACATGAGTATCAACAGCTATAGCTGGATAATTATAATATTCACTTAAAAATACATTAACAGTCTTTCTACCAATACCAGGTAAACCTTCTAATACATCTCTATCAGTTGGTACTACTCCACCATAATCATTATATAGCACTCTAGCTATTTCCTTAGTATAAATACTCTTTTTATGATAAGAACCTACAGAATGAATAATACTTTCCAAATCATCAATTTTAGCTTCACTAAGCTCTTTTAAATTCTTATACTTACTAAATAGTATAGGAGTAACAGAATTAACTCTCTTATCAGTAGATTGAGCACTTAGCATAATAGCAATTAATAACTGATAATCATTATGATAGATTAATTCACATTTAGGATCAGGAAATAACTCATCTAAATAATCTTCTATTAAATTTATATTACTCATCAAACCAATCCCAATCTACTATATCCAAATCAACAGAATCATCTATCTTTTCTTTTTCTTCTTTTCTCTTTTTTCTATTATTATTAACATCATCTACAGTCTTAATATTATTCTTACCCCACTCATATAAAATCTTATCAATATATCTAAAACTAGTAACATTGTTCATAACAGCTTCTTTAACAGCTTCCTTAATTAAATCTTCACTCATACCATTATCTAACCATGCTTTACTAATTTCATATTCCATAGGAGTTAAAGTTCGACCAAATTCTTTCTCTATAACTTCAAAAATGTTTGAGTTAGCACTATTATTTTCCTCTTTAACAGCTTCATCAATAGTCATCAAAGATAACTTATTATAAAAGTCATCTAAAATAATCATCTCTTCCATAACATTTTTATCATTAGATAATACTTCTAATCTAATTAGTTTCTTTTCACTAAGTTTATCAACATATTGCATAATAGTAGCTAAATCAATGTTTAAGTCATTTGAATACTTTTCAGGATCAAATACATGTTTATTACCTAAATTATATAAATACATAAGAAAAATAAACTCATCATAATTAATATCTAACTCTTTAATTCTTTTTAAAAAGAATAAAGGAACTACAATATTTCCATCCTTAAAAAAATCCATTACTTTTGAACTTTTCATAGTAATCACTCCAGTTTTTCATATTTTAACATACTTACTAAAAAAAAGATAGAAGTACACTTCTAATCTTTATACTTTGCTTTTATATAATTAGATATAGATTCTTTATTATTAGGAATATTCTTATATAACACTTCATGTTCTACATCTTCATATATTTTAGACATATATTCTCCAGGTGATTTATTTAATATTTCCATTATCTCATCACTAGTAATATCTAACTCTTTTCTACCATGTATTACTAAATTATTATATGATTCAGTAATAAGCTTTATATCTATATTTTTAATACTACCAGCTACACTATTAGCATATAACCCATATTTATATAAAGTCATAGGATCTAAATTATTATGATTCATAGCTATATTAATCATATTAATAAGTTCTTTTTCATTATTAGAAAATGGATATATATCTACAACATTTAAGATGCTCCATATACCTAAAGAACTATTAGTTGGACCAACATTATGAAGTCTTTCTAACTCTAAGCTCTTATCAAGACCTAATTCCAACATTAATTCTATACCTTTATATGCATTAGGACTAGAAAAAATCTTATCTAATTCTTCCTTTTTTCTCTCATATGATAATTCCTTAAGATAATCTCTATTTTCTATAATAGCCTCTTTAGTATTATCATCTAATTTAAAATCCAATATAGTAGCAAATCTTATAGCTCTAAGTATTCTTAAAGCATCTTCATTAAACTTTACTTTAGGATCTCCTAAAGATCTAATAATTTTTCTATTTAAATCATCTTGACCACTTAAATAATCAATAATTTCACCATCTTTATTCATACAAATAGTATTAACAGTAAAATCTCTTCTAAGTAAATCTTGATATAAATCATCTATATACTTTATTTCACTAGGTCTTCTATGATCAACATAATTAGATTCTTTACGAAAAGTAGTAATCTCATACTTTATACCTTTTCTAAATATAGTAACAGATCCATATTCTTCAGTAGGAATAGAATCTTCAAATATTTCCATTAATTCTTTAGGAGTGGCATTAGTGGTAATATCTACATCATTAGAAGGTAATCCCAATAAATAATTTCTAACATATCCACCAACTAAATAAGCTTTAAAACCATGAAAGTCAATCTCTTCAAGTACTTTTAAAGCAGAATCTAAACTTATCATAATCCACCACCTATAATAATATTTACTCCTAAGAAAAGTATATCACAAAAATAAAGAGAACCTATAAATAAGGTTCTCTACTTTACATATATATAATTAGTTTACAGCGTCTTTTAAAGCAGTTCCAGCTTTGAAAGTAACAGCTTTTCTAGCAGCGATTTTAACAATTTCATTAGTTCTAGGATTACGTCCTTCACGAGCAGCTCTCTTAGATACAGCGAATGTACCGAAACCTACTAGAGGAACTTTATCTCCTTTTTTTAAAGCTTTAGTGATTGCTTCGAATGTAGCATCAATAGCTTTAGCTGAATCTGTTTTAGTTAATCCAGTAGCAGTAGCAACTGCTTCTACTAATTCAACTTTCTTCATATATAATATACCTCCCTATGTTTATTAAGCATATGTTATGCTTACATATTAAATTTACCATGCTTATATTAAAAAAGCAAGAAATATAAAGAAAATTTCTTACTTTTTACTTAAATGTTTATCTATAGAACTTAGTAATCCAATAATATGACCTAGAGCAAAAAATAGTAAACATACTATAAAGCTAATAAACCATATTCCAATCATTAAAGAAACATTAAATTCAGTAGTTTCACAATAGTTAGAATAAACCTCATAACTAGCTCCACAAGATGGAAATAAATTACCAAAGAATATACCTAAAAATACACATATTAAGAAAATAACAATACTAATTTTCTGATAAACATTTAATTGAATCTTATCAACTTCTTTTGATACAGATTTAACCTTAGGTAAATCTTTTTTTATACTATCAATTTCTTCAAATAATTCCATATTATTTATTAGCCCCCTTACTTTGTTTTTCTTTCAATTTAAGTAAAGTTTTAAACTCTAAGTATTCTCTATATAAATATATATATCTACCAACAAACATAACATATAAAGAATCCAATATACTAATAACTGCTCCATCAGCACTCTTTACAAAGATTAAATTAAAAGCTAATAAAACACTAGCAAGAACAATTAAACAAGAAAAATAACTATCAGATGATATATCATTAAAAGGTGACTTATTTAACATAAATTCACTCCAATATCTAGTATCCCTAAACATAGTATGAACTAAATATATTAAAGTAACTAATCTAATACTTAAAGTTAGTAAATTAATAATTGATAAAGTTTGAAAAACTGATAAAAAAGAAGTAACAGTAAATATTGCATAAATAAATACTAAGAATAAATTCATATAATTAAAATACTTCTTACCAGAATATGTCTTTAAAGAAATAAAATAGATAAGTACTAAAACATAGTTTAAATTATGATTAATAATATCTCTTAATATATTAATAGCACTCAAATTATTATTAATCGCAAAACTTTGACTAAGTAATATTATTAAAACTATAATTCCTATAATGATACTATTAATTAATTTAGAATCATTATACCAATATTTTTTAACCTCATTTTTCAAATTACCACTCTCCTATGAAATAAGTATATCACAAATATAATATTCTTTTGCTAGTTAAATAATTATTCTTTTAAATTTTATATATATGTGTTATAATACACATGAATTGGAGGGGATATTATGGCTATACCTACAGTTGCATTAGTAGGACGTCCAAACGTTGGAAAAAGTACCCTATTTAATAAAATTTGTGGAAAAAAAATATCTATTATTGAGGATATTCCAGGAGTAACAAGAGATAGAATATATCAAGAAGCAAAATATAATAATAAAAAATTCTATTTAGTAGATACTGGTGGAATAGATGCTGCTCATGAAACATTTAATAATGAAATAAAAATACAAGCTGAAATAGCAATAAAAGATGCCGATGTTGTAGTATTCGTTGTAGATGGAAAAGAAGGAATAACTCATAATGATTTAATAGTAAGAGATATTCTAAGAAAAACAGATAAAAGAGTAATAGTTGCTATTAATAAAGTAGATGTTAAAAAAGCAGAAGAAAATATATATGACTTTTATGAATTAGGTTTTGACACATATATACCTATAAGTTCTATTCATAATACTGGATATATAGAATTAATGGATGAAATAACAAAAGAATTTCATGAAAAAGAAGAAAAAATAGATGATAGAATTAAATTCTGTTTAATAGGTAGACCTAATGTAGGTAAAAGTAGTTTAATGAACGCTCTATTAAATGAAGAAAGAGTTGTAGTATCAGATATAGCTGGAACTACAAGAGATTCTATTGATTCAGTCTTAAAATATGACAATAAAGAATACATTTTAATAGATACAGCTGGTATGAGAAAAAAAGGTAAAGTATTTGAATCAATAGAAAAATATAGTTTATTTAGATCATTACAAGCTATTGATAGAAGTGACATATGCCTAGTAGTAATAAATGCTGAAGAAGGTATTATGGAACATGATAAACATATAGCAGGATATGCTATAGAAAAAGGAAAAGGATTAATCTTTGTAGTTAATAAATGGGATACTGTAAAAGATACAACAATTCAAGAATTTGAAAAATTAATGAGAGCAGAGTTTCAATTTGCAACATATGCTCCAATAGTATTCTTAAGTGCATTAACTAAAAAAAGAATTCACACATTAATGCCTGAGGTAATAAAAGTATCAGAAAACATCTCTAGAGAAGCAAAAACAAGTGTTCTAAATGAAGTAATACAAGATGCATTCCAATTAAATCCACCACCTTCATATAAAGGTAAAAGATTAAAATGTTACTTTGTATCACAAACAGGAACAAAGCCACCTAAATTTACATTTAGAGTAAATAATAAAGGACTTCTTCACTTCTCATATGAAAGATATTTAGAAAATAAATTAAGAGAAAACTTTAATTTAGAAGGAACTCCTATTATAATACAATTAAAGAATAGAAATGGAGAAGAATAATGATCATAGGAAATAATAATAATGAGAATAAATTCAAAGATAATAACTTTCTAGATAATGATACTTTTAATAATCAATTTAATGATTATAAAGAAAATAGTAAAATACAACATAAAAACATTTTTGTAAAAGATTTAAAAGATCAAAAATATACAAATGTAAACAATCAAAATGATATGTATGATAAAAGTCTAGCTATGTTAAATGATAGATTAAAAAATGGTCTAATATCATTTGATGAATTTAATAAGCAAGTAAATCTATTAGCAAAAAGAAGAAATAATAGTAAATAATAATAACCTCCTACATATAATTAATTAGGAGGTTTTCTTATGTTTGGAGATAATTTCTTTAAAAAAGTAGAAAACAAAACAAATGTAAATAAAAATACTATATTAGATCTAGCCAAAAAGTTACAAAATACTGATATGAAAGATGAGAAAACTATTAGAGAAGTAATTCATAATATTAAAGACATAACCGGTAAAGAAGTATCAAAAGAAAAAGAAGATAAAATAGTAAATGCAATTTTAAAAGATCAAGTGCCTAAAAATATAGATAAAATGTTTTAAAAGAACAAAACAGTTCTTTTTTTTAATACATAATCATATAAATTTATTGTATAAGGAGAATGATTATGGATAAACAAGAAATTATAAAAAATATAGCAGCTAGAAGTAATGGAGATATTTATCTAGGAGTAGTAGGTGCAGTAAGAACAGGAAAATCCACATTCATAAAAAAAGTAGTAGAAACATTAATAGTACCAAATATAGAAAATGAATATGAAAAGAAAAGAGCTTTAGATGAGATACCTCAAAGTGCTGCAGGAAAAACTATCATGACTACAGAACCTAAATTTGTTCCTAATACAGCCGCTAAAATACAAATAGATGATTTCACCTGTAATATAAGATTAATAGATTGTGTAGGATACATGATTGATAAAGCCCAAGGAGCAGAAGATGAAAATGGACCAAGAATGGTAAAGACTCCATGGTATACAGAAGAAATACCTTTTGTAGAAGCAGCTGAAGTAGGTACTGAAAAAGTAATAAAAGATCACTCTACTATAGGTATAGTAGTCACAACAGATGGTTCTATAGGAGAATTCGACAGAAAGGACTATATAGAAAGTGAAAAAAGAGTAATAGAAGAACTAAAAAGTATAGGAAAACCATTTATTATTATATTAAATTCAAAGAACCCTTCTCTACCAGAAACATTAAGAATAGGAGAAAAACTAAATGAAGAATATAATGTACCAGTATTGCCAATGAATGTAGATCAAATGACAGAAAAAGACATGTATACAATACTAAGAGAAGCATTATATGAATTTCCAGTATTAGAAGTAAAGATAAATATGCCAGAATGGATTGCTATATTAAATCCCGATAATAACATAAAACAAAGTTATATTAAATCAATTAAAGAAAGTGTAATAGAAATAGATAAATTGAAAGATATAGACAAAATAACAGACCATTTCTTAGAAAATGATGATATTGAAAAAGCATATTTATCAGATGTAGATCCTTCTACTGGAATAATAACTGTTAACTTAACAGCTCCACCTAATCTATATAATAAAACACTAACAGATATTATAAAAATTGATGTAAAAAACAAAGCGGATTTATTAAGTCTTTTCCAAGAATTTAATACAGCTAAAAAAGAATATGATCAAATAAAATATGCATTAAAGATGGTAAAACAAACAGGATATGGAGTAGCAACTCCTACAATAGAAGATATGAAATTAGATAAACCTGAAATAGTTAAACAAGGACCTAGATATGGAGTAAAATTAAAAGCAGTTGCTCCATCTATACATATGATAAGAGTTGATGTAGAATCAACATTTGAACCAATAATAGGAACAGAAGTACAAAGTAAAGAGTTAATAAACTATTTATTAAAAGATCAAGAAAATAATCCAAAAGAAGTATGGAAAAGTGAAATATTTGGAAGAAGTCTAGATCAAATAGTTCAAGAAGGTATACAATCAAAAATAAATCTTATGCCTGACAACATAAGATTCAAATTACAAAGTACATTATCCAAAGTAGTTAATAAAGGATCTAATAATATGATTGCCATAGTTATATAAAAAAATAAGAGTTAACCTCTTATTTTTTTTACATAATTATTATATTGTTCCATTAAAGCTTCTGAAGTAAACTTCAATTGTCCTTCATCAAAAATATAATTCTTAGTATTACTATTTAAAAAGAAAAATATTTCATTACATGTATTTAATTTAGTAGTAACAGATTCTCTATATTTTTCTAAATCATCTTTAGATATTTCTAATTTACTTAATACATCATCATTAATCATCAAATCAATATAAATATTATTGTAATAATCATCTAATTTATATTGTTCAATATTATTTATAATACTTTCTTTTGATGACATATTTATTAATTTATCTATTAATTCATTTATTCTATTTAAAGATGTATTAACCTGATTTATAGAGTTAGCAAAATCAGGATCATTACTTAAATTATCATATGATAATAACTTACTAAAACTATCTGCAGTTACCATGCTATTAATTTCTTTTATAGAAGAAGAATATTCACTTAAGTAATCTTTAATAGCTTTTTCTACAACTGCATAATCACCACTACTAACTATCTTTCTATTAAAGTCATCACTCTTAATATCCAACTTGACTAAAGATTTTATTTCTCCTTCAAGCTTCATTTTTTTAAAGTTACCATTTATTGTTAAATAACCAGTACAAACAATTACTAATAAAATAACTATACTTAGTATTATACCAATAGTCTTACGTTTCATATCATCTCACCTGAGCATATTATAGCATAAAGAAAAAGACTTATCAAACTAAGTCTTCTATCTTTTTTAATACTTCTTTAGCACCTAATTTAGTAGTACTAGAGAATACAATTAAGTCATCTCCAACAACTAAATCTAAAGTTTCTAATATCATTTTTAAATTTTTTTCTTTTTTACTACCAGGAACTTTATCAGCTTTAGTAGCAATTATTGTAACAGGTAAATTATAGTATTTTAAGAAATTATACATTAATAAATCATCTTCAGATGGTTTAAGTCTAAAATCAACTAACATAAATACTCTTTTTAATTCTTCTCTTTTTTCTAAGTATTCCTCAATCATCATACCGAATTTAGATTGAGTTTTTTTATCAACAGCTGCATATCCATATCCAGGAACATCAATTAAATAAAATTTATCATTTACTCCATAAAAATTTAATGTTTGAGTTTTACCAGGTTTAGATGAAGTATGAGCTAAATTCTTACGAGAAAGAATTGCATTAATAAAACTACTCTTACCTACATTACTTCTTCCTACTAGTAAGAATTCAGATCTACCATTTTCTGGATATTGACTTCTTCTAGTAGCTATTATATCCAAATTAGCTTCTTTAATTACCATAATTTCACCCCTATAATATCTCATTATATTCTTTTAATATATTATCTAATTCTTTTACAAATTTCATTGCATCATCAAAAGTTTTAACTTTAGCTCCCGCAGCCATCTTATGGCCTCCACCATTATATGCTTCAGCTAACTTATTAACTTCAGGTCCTCTAGACCTAACAGATACTCTAATTTGATCATTTTTAATATCTTCTGTCATAGTAACCCAAACTGTTACTTCTTTAATATAATTAAAATTATTAATCATATTACCAGCAGATGCACTATCAACACCAAATTCATTGATAATTTCATCTGTAATTTTTATATACCCTAATCCATTTTCAGTAACATTCATATTTAAAGCAATATAACCTTCTAATCTAACTTCATTCATAGGTCTTAAATATAGTTTTTGATATGCATCACTTAAAGCAAAAGGATGTTTATTTAAAAATGTTGATACTATATTAAATGTAGAAGCAGTACAACTATCAAATAAAAATCTATTAGAGTCACTTACTAGCCCCATATATAAAGTTTGAGCGATATTACTATCACAACTTAATGGAGTTTTAAGAATAAAATCCATTAATATTTCACAAGCAGATGAGGCAGTATCATCTATATATTCTAAATCACAATATTTTTCAATAAATGGATGATGATCTATTTTTATGGTATAAGAAAACATAGAAAAATCAACTGAATCAACTCTTCTCTTATCCGGAGTATCTGTAACAATAAGTAATGCATTATTAACTTTTTCTATCTTATCTAATTTTCCAATAGATGAAAATTTTGCACTACCTGAACCTATTGCAATAACTTTTTTTTCAGGAAAAGATAACTTAATAGAATCTCTTAAAGCCAATTGACTACATAATGCATCTGGATCAACTCCAATATGTCTAGCAATCACAATAGTATCATATTCAACAATTTTCTTATATATACTTTCAAACATCTTTCATTTCCTATCTATTCTTAATAATATTTAAAGTATCTCTTGCTATTATTAATTGTTCATCAACATGAAGAACATATACATCAATAGAAGAATCTTCTGTACTTATTTTTACCTGTTCACGAGTAATATTGTTTTTATCTAGATCAATCTTTACTCCTAAGCAAGCTAACTTTTCACATATTTCTCTTCTAACAGGAATACTATTTTCTCCAACTCCTGCTGAGAATACTAAAACATCAGCTCCACCTAATAAAACATAGTATTGAGCTATATAATCTACTACTCTTCTAACATATTTTTTTCTAGCAAGAAGAGCTTTTTCATCGCCTTCATCACATTTAGCATTAATATCTCTCATGTCAGAAGAATATTCACTTAAACCTAAAAGTCCACTGTTTTTATTTAAATCATTTAGTATTTCACCAATATTTTTTCCTTCTTTTTCCATAACATAAGGAATTATAGAAGGATCTATATCACCAGATCTAGTTCCCATCATAATACCAGATATATCAGTAAATCCCATAGAAGTATCAACACATTTCATATCTTTTATTGCAGCTACACTTCCAGTATTACCAATATGACAACTTATTAATTTAAAATCTTCTCTTCCTAATAACTCTCTAACAGTATTAGCATTACATCTATGAGAAGTACCATGAAAACCAAACTTACGAACTCCATATTCTTTATACCATTTATAAGGAACAGGATATAAATATGTTTCTTCATCCATAGTTTGATTAAAAGCAGTATCAAATACAGCTACATTAGGTATTAAAGGCATAGACTCTCTACACTTGCTAATAACCAATGAATTAGTTGGACTATTAATTGGAGTATTTTCTTTGATCTCATCTAATTTAGATAAAACATCATCATTAACAATAACTGATTCAGTAAATTTATCTTTTCCTTGAATTACTCTATGTCCTATTCCAGCAATATCATCAGCTGATTTTATAACATCTAAAGATATTAACTTATCTATTAATATATCAATTGAGTCATCTAAAGTATTAATTTCAATTTCTTGAACTATTTTTTCTCCATTTAATCTTATAGTATAAAAGCTAGCATCTAAACCAATACGTTCAAATTCACCATCTACTAATAGTTCTTCATCTTTCATTTCATATAAACTGAATTTTAAAGAGTTACTTTGTGCATATAATGATAATATTTTCATATTAATACTCCTTCTTTCAAATCTACTAATATTATACAACATCTATATGAATAATCAAAGAAAAAAGATTGGTTACCCAATCTTAAACACATAGTTTATATGTATCTCTAATAATCATTATTTCTTCATTAGTAGGAATTACATATACAGGAATACTAGACTCAGGAAGAGTAATACATCCTTCATGAACATCTTTAAATCCAGCTATTTTATCATTAACTTCTTTATTAAGTTTAATTCCTAATGGTTTTAACTTATTAAGAATTGCAGCTCTAGTATCACTACCATTTTCAAGTACACCTGCAGTCATAACCATTGCATCAACTTTACCATCTAATTCAATATAGTATTCAGCAATAAATCTATTGATAATATCAACATACATATCTAATGCTAATTTAGCTCTTTCATTACCTTCAGAAATTGCTTTTTCAACATCTCTATTATCATTGAATCCACAGATACCATATAATCCACTCTTCTTATTTAAATCATTAGTAATTTCAGATACATCTTTACCTGATTCTTTACAAACATATTCAATAATTGAAGGATCAATTGATCCACAACGAGTTCCCATCATTAAACCATCTAATGGAGTAAGACCCATTGTAGTATCAAAACATTTACCATCTTTAATACAACTAATAGAAGCACCACTACCAACATGACAAACTATTAAATTAACATCTTCTTTACCTAACATTTTTTTCATAGTCTCAGTAATATACTTATGACTAGTACCATGGAATCCATATTTACGTACTCCATACTTTTCATACCATTCATAAGGAACTGGATACATATAATTTACTGCAGGCATTGTTTGATGAAATGCAGTATCAAATACAGCTACATTAGGTACTCCAGGTAAAGCTTTCTTCATAGCTTCAATACCAGCTAAATTTCCTGGATGATGAAGAGGTCCTAACTTAGTTAAATCTTTGATATCTTGAACAACTTGATCATCAATTAGTACTGAATCAGAATACTTTTCTCCACCATGTAAAACTCTATGTCCTACACCTTTAATTTCATCTAAAGACTTAACAGCTTTATGTTTAATTAATTCATCTAACATAACATCTACTGCTTCAGTATGATTCTTTAAGAATTTTTCCCCTCTTATTTTTTCTCCATTAATTTTTGTGTTCCAAAAAGAATCTTCAAAACCAATTTTTTCAATATAACCACTAATTACAACTTTTTCTTCTGGCATCTCAAATAATTGGAATTTTAAAGAACTACTACCAGCATTAACACATAAAAATTTCAAATATCAACATCTCCCTTTCACATACATATAATATCAAACATAATTTAATATTTCAATAAATAAAAAAAGGATAATCTAAATTATCCTAATTAAATATTTGTAATAACTTGACTTGCTGCAGCATCTGCTTCTTCATTAGCAGCTGTTACATTATATATATGATTTCTCATAGTAATAACTTTATTATAGAATACTTCATAATTTTGACGAATAGTATTATATCTATCTCTAGCTTGATCAGCACCTTCACTTCCCCAGTTAGAACCATATAAACTATTCATAACATCATCAATATCGTTAAAAATACCCATAATATTTTCAGCATTATTCTTTATTCCATCAGCATAACTTCTAGCTCCAGCATAATCCTTCTCTTCAAATTCATTCATAAATTATACCTCCTAAAATAAGTGTGATCCAGCACTAGCATTTTCTTCTTCAGTTCTATTTAATATAGAAGCAGCTTTACTAATACTTTCACCTAAATCATTTAATAGTTGTCTAAATTGTTCTAAATTATTAGCTTGTTCTTGATAAGAACCATTAAATTCATTAGCAGACATTCCTTTCCAAATAGTCATTAACCCTTCAACATTATTTTTTAAGCTAGTAAGTTCATTAGAAAAGTATTCAGAATTTGCAACTGTTTCTTTTCCATTTAAGTTCATTGCATTTGTATCAGCATGTAATCCAGACATAAACAATCCTCCTATCTAAATTAATTATATCATTAATAAAAATGCTTTTTAAATAATTATTACACTGTTTTACATTATATAGATAAATTAGATAAATCTGATTCTAATTCCTGTATAGCATTAACAGAAGACTTTAAATATTCTCCAATAGCTTTAACTTTAGATGCATTAGACTTTGATATCTTAACTTGATAATCAACTTGTTTTAAAAAATTACTTTTAGCACTACCATTCCAAGCAGAAAGATTATTATTAATATTAGTATTATAAGTATTAACATTATTCTCTAACTCTTTAGATAATTCAATTAAATCATTAGCAGTACTTAATAGTTTTTCAAAATCACAAACATATTTAGCCATCTAACTCATCTTCTTTCTTATTTAAATATCCATAATATGGAACTCCATATCCTAAAGGTTTGATAGAATTATCATTATAAACATAATTAACTAAATTCTTATCTTCATCTACTTCAATAACCGATAAACCATTAGTAAGAATCTTACTAACTATTCCATTACTATCAGCAATACCATCATTATCAGTATCATAAAAAACTATATCCCCAATAACTGGAGTATAAGAAGCATCTTTAAATGATCCAACAGATTTAAAGTACTCAACACCATCATTTGATTTCTTAAAATCAGGTAATTTTTGATAATCAGAATAGCCACTCTTTTGAGCACACAAATCTATATATTCATTTATCCAATTACTATCTTCATTATCAAACATCTTACTAATATCTACACCTTTATTTAGTGCACAATCTAATAACTCATCTCTAATCTTTTGCGTTGCTTCAAAATCATACTGTCCATAGTTTTTAATAGATTTAATATTAGTATTAAGAATTTTACTAAGATCATTTTCCTCTTTAGATTCTTCTCCTTGGATAATCTTAACAACTGAACCTTGATCTTTTGTAGTAGAACCAATAATGCAAGATATCTCTTTACCATCTTCAGTAGTAAAAACAATTCTATCTCCAACTTTACCTAAAGACTCATCACATTCAATAACATAATTATCACCAACTCTAGCAATATTATCTTGATATCTGTAATCAATATTATTAAATAGTTTATTACTACTAGAATCTTTATCATCAGATATTTTAATACTAGTGATTGCTATAGGTACTATACTACTTATCTTAGTAGTAACATCTTTAAATAAATCTTTCTTTTCTTCTTTTTTAACTTCTTCTTCACCTTTATCAGGAGTAGTATCAGTATTATTACTTATATTACTACTTGCTCTTCTTCTACCAGAAGAATAAGAAGAAGATCCAGATCTTCTTTTATTAGAAGAAGTACTATCATCTTTACCAATTAGTTTATTTTGTAAAGATGTATGAGCATCAACTACAGAATTAATTAATTTAGTAGTATTATTCATCTTATATGCACAAGCATCTATATTACTAGCTATCAATGATTTAACACTACTAAAATCAAAATCAGAAGTATTAGTGTCATAACCTTTAACAGTATCTGCATAAGAAGATACTTGTGAAGATATTGAATTTATAGAATTAGCAGCAGATGTTACAGTTTCACAATCTAATTTAAATATAGCCATAGAACACCTCCGCTAAGCCTTAGGATCCCATTGATCCAAACCATAAGATTCTATTATATTAATTAAACTATTAGCATAACTAACATCAGTAGCATAACCACACTTTTTAACATTAATACAAGCCTCTTTATAATTACTTGAATTAATAACAGGTTGATATCTACTGGAAGTCAATAATTTAGCATGATCTTCAACAGAATCAGCTACAGAATCATAATCTCTAAATGTAGCAGTAATAGTATATCTAGATCCATCAGGATTTTGTTCACCAGTTTTACAAGTTTGTGTCTTACCAGTCCAGCCTCCTCCAGCTTTAATACCAAATATATTATTACCAATAGAAGAATTACCCCAACCAGACTCTAATATAGCTTGAGCCATAGTTAATGAAGGTAAAACTCCATATTTGTTATAAGCTTCAACAGCGCCATCTTTTAAAGAATTAACAAAGTTTAATCTATTTCCAGATAATCCAGCAGGATTAGAATAATCACTTGCAATAGATCCCTTTAATTTTAATAAAACAGAAGCAGCATCTTTATCACCTTTAGCATAAGCATCTGCTACCTCAATCATATAATTATTAATAGTATTATAATTATCAGTCATATCACTTATTAATCCATTTATCTTATTAAACATATCAATAACATTATCACATACTGGACCCATAAAAGTATTACTATCACTAACTACATTTTTAGCAGTATTAAATCTATTTTGACAATCATCAATCTGACTTTTTAAAGTATTAGTAGTATTTACTGCATCTGTAAAAATCCCATAATCAGATACTTCAAATTCTTCCATCTAATCACACTCCTAATTATTACCAGTATATCTAAGTACTCCATCCCATGGATGATTATAATAATTACTAACATCTATTTCTTTACCAGTTGAATCACCATCACTACCATCATAGTTCTTATGAGCACCAACATTCTTACCATTTCCAATATACATTTCAGTATGACTGCCCTCACTAAGTAAAACATCTCCAGGTTGTAATTCTGAAACATCAGGATTACCAGGAATCCATTCAAATCCAGAATCAGTAAAAGCTTTCTTCATATTACCAGTATATGTTGCACCATTTTCCTTAACAGGAATACCAGCATTTTCATAAGCAGAAATAACAAATGAAGAACAATCATAATTAGGATCTCCCCATCTAGTACTTTGAGAATATCCATATGAATTATCATCAGCAATATCTAAAGCCCAATTAATTGCACTATTAACAGCAGCAGAATTAGAATAACTACCATTAGATGAACCAGCACTTTTATTAGGATTACCCTCAAGTTTAAAAGAAGAAGCTGAACTTAAATTACTTTCAATTTGACCTTTTAAGCTTTCAATTTGACTTTGATAACTAGAAATCATTGAAAGATAATGATTAATAGCATTAGAATCTTTATTATTAACAGCAGCATGATAATTACTATAAGCATTATTTAAATTAGTCTTCGCAGTTTGATAATCTTTATATAAATCACAAGCTCTAGCAAAATAATTCATCTGAGAATTTAAATTACCAATATATTCAGAAGAAAAAGAAGAAGACTTAGATACAAGATTATCATATGAAGATCCACTCCAAGAACCAGCTAATTCACTAATAGTGGAATTATACTTTTCAAATAATGAAGATATACCACTATAATCACTATCTACTTGTCCACCACTAACCATAGAGACCACCTCTATTATAATTTTATCATTATTGACAACTAATAACAAACTAATAACAAAAAAACATGTAAATAATTACAAAAAAAAAGGATAGAAGAACTATCCTTTATAACTATTTTTTATTTTTAGCCATTTCAACTAATCTCTTAGTCATTTCTCCTCCTACTCTACCATTATCTTGAGCAGTAGTAGCAGCACCTAAATTAACACCAAATTCATTAGCTATTTCATATTTCATATCATCAACAGCTTTACTAGCTCCTGGTACAGTTACTTTAGCTGCATTTCTAATCTTAGCTTTAGTAGCATTAGATTTTCTTCCACGTGCCATAATTTCACCTCCTAAATATAGGATGTGAATTTATAAAAAATTAATACATAAAATTATAATAAATCGCTATATGAAGTATCTGTACTCTCTACTTTAATAGTATTTAAACTATCAACAGCTTGATCAATTAAAAACTCATAATCAAACTTTTCTTCCTCATATATAGCAGTATCAATTCTAGGATTAATAACAGGATGCTTTGGTACAAAAACAGTACAACAATCTTCATAAGGTAATATACTAATATCAAAAGTATCTATTCTTTTAGCTATATCAATTATTTCCAACTTATCTAAACAAGCTACAGGTCTAATAACAGGTATATTAGTTACACTATTAATAACATTCATACTAGTTAATGTTTGAGAAGCAACTTGTCCAATAGATTCTCCATTTACAATTACATATCCCTTATATTTTTTACATAATCTATCCATAATTCTATACATCATTCTACGCATTATAGTAATACAATACTCATCTTTACAATTTCTATATATCTCTTCTTGTATCTTAGTAAAATTTACTATATGTAGATTTATACTATTTCCATATTCAGCTAGTTTTCTAGTAAGATCAATTACTTTATTTCTAGCTTCAATAGAAGTATGAGGAATTGCTTCAAAATATACACAATCTAATTGTACTCCTCTTTTCATAGCAAGATATCCAGCAACAGGAGAATCAATTCCACCACTAAGCATTAACATACCCATTTTTTGAGTACCTAAAGGATATCCTCCAGCTCCATCATATTCTTTTGAATAAATATAAGTATTATTATCTCTTATTTCAACTTTAATAAGTAATTCAGGATTATGAACATCAACTTTAATATCATTTGTATTCTTTAATACATGACCACCTAATGTATTATTAACTTCATAACTATGCAAAGGAAAAGATTTATTACTTCTTTTAGTCTCAATTTTAAAAGTCTTAGGATTATCATTTTTTACCATCTCTAAAACAACATCTTTAATACTTTCAATATCATTATCTACAATATTAGCAACATTATACTTATGAATTCCAAATACTTTATCTATTTCCTTCTTAATATTAGAAAAATCCTCATCCTTAAACTCTATATACATATGAGCTCTATCCTTAATAATAGATACATCATATTTCTTTAATTTATTAGATACATTATTAGATAAAGTATTAATAAAAAAATTTCTATTACCTTTTTTAGTACTTAATTCTCCATATTTAATAAGAATAACTTTATCCATATAATCCCCTCCAAACATGCTTATTTTATCATAATTATTAAAAATAATAAAGAAAAAGAAGTTCATTAGAACTTCCTAATATCTATTTTTCTTTAGGTAAATTTATTAATTTACTTGTATTTTTAATTAATAATCTTGAACTATCCTTATAATACATTAAGTCTAAACTAGCATTAACTTTATATTTATCATTAGTAATAATAACATCACTATTAATATCTTCATAAGTTGTATAAGCGTCATTTTCATAATCATAAACAGAGACCGTTTGACTAAAAGTATTAACTATAACATAAGATAATCTAGAAAGATTTATTTCCTTATCACCTATAGTAACTTTAGAATTAGTACAAATAAAATATAAATCTTTTCCATCATAAATAATAGAATCAAATAATCTTTTCTTTACATATTTATCTTTAACAACTACTTCATCAAATTCATTATAAGCTTCACTAAAATAATTAATCTTATATTGAGTACCTTCTAAAGGATAAACAACAGACATATTTTTAGGAAATATTACTTTTTGCATATCACTATAATATAAAGGAGTAGTATCTAAATCAGCTTCTTCATTTTCAAATGATATTTTAGATATTTCATTTTTTGTTTTATTAATAGATATTTTTCCACTATATTCTAATTTAATACCATCAGAATACATATATAAATCATTATCCTTAATAATTATAACATCTTCATCTTTTCTTAAAGTTACAAATAAAACTATAACTATTATTATCATAATAAGTAATAGCCATTTTATATTTTTTTTAGAGAAGATCATTTTAAGAATTATCTTCATCAATTCTTTCCCTCCTTATATATTTAGTTTTAACTACAGAACTATTAATATTTCTTAATAAAAAGAATGTAGTATATAAAATAATAAATATTTTTAACATTATATCTCCTAAGAATACATACCATACAAATCTTATATCTACTAAATAATTAGTTAATAATCTACTAGATATTAATGCATAATATATAGCTATACTACTAATACTTTCAAATAATAAATTTTTAATATTTTTAGAAAATAAACCAAATAATATAGAAAATATAATTAACATAAATACATGAACAAATCCAATAGAAGAAGAATCAAATATTGTCCATATTATAAATACATATCTTATTAAAGAAACAGATAAAGCCAAAATTGTAAAATTATCTATTTCCATCAATAATCCATATAGATTAACTTTTAAACCTGAAATATTTTTACCAGGTTTCTTAAATAAGAAAAAAGTTAATACTTGTAAAAAAAGAATAAAGAATACAAAGAATAACATAAATTTAAAGAGAATACTCATTACACTATTTAATGTCATAGACTCTCCCTTAATATCAATGAAAATTCATTATTTGTATTTACATAATATCCATTGATATTTTCAAATGTTCTTGTATCATCTTTATTCTCAATATCTATATTTCCTTGTATTTCACCTAATATAGGCATATAATCAGGCATTATTAAAAGATTGTAATCCTTACTTTTAATACGTACAAGTTTAACATTCTCAATTACTTCTAATCCATTAGATATTGAGAATACTTTTACTTTAATGAACGCTTCCATGATAATCACCTATAAATAAGAATTTACTTTCATCTTCTTTATCATATGTACCATTTAATATATTTTCAACATCTATTAATACATCTTCAATTTTAACAAATTTACCTGGAATATTAGTATAGTTTTGAGCAACAAACATAGGTTGAGTAAAATAATTTCTTAACTTTCTTGAACGATAGAATATTTTTTTATCCTCTTCACTTAATTCCTCAATACCTAATACTGCAATAATTTCCTCTAATTCTTCATATCTAGTTAAATATTTTAAAGACTCTTCAACTAAATCATAATGTTTTTGACCAATCTTTTCAATATCAATAGATTTAGATGTAGTTTTAAATACATTAACAGCTGGATAAATACCTTTTTCAGCAACTTTTCTATCAAGAACTAATTGACCATCCATATGAGATAAAATTGTTTGAACAGCTTCATCAGTAATATCATCAGCTGGAATATATATAGCTTGGAAAGAAGTAATAGAACCATGATCTGTAGAATTAATTCTTTCTTCAACATCACTAACATCAGAAACCATTGTAGTTGGATAACCATTTTCAACAGGTACATTCTTTAACTCATTAGATATTTCTGATTTAGCCTGAACAAAACGATAAATATTATCTACAAATAATAATACATCTTGACCTTTAACATCTCTCAAATACTCTGCTAAAGTAAGACCACTATATATAGCTTTACTTCTAGAAGTAGAGTTTTCACCCATTTGTCCAAAAACAATACACATTTTATCTAGAAGGTCAGATTCTTTCATTTCATCATACATTTCTTTACCTTCACGAGAACGTTCTCCAACACCAACAAATACAGCATTAGATTTTAAAGTCATGTATACATTATTAATTAACTCTTTAATAAGAACTGTTTTTCCAACACCAGCTCCACCTAATAGACCCATTTTAAAACCTTTTTGTAAAGGAGCAAAAAAGTCAATTACTTTTATACCTGTCCATAAGATATCACCATTTATATTAACTTCATCTAAGTTTAAGTTTTTATCATATACACCTCTAGTATTTTGACTAACTAAAGTACTAGAATCTAATAATTCTCCATAAGAATTAAATACTTTACCGATAGCAGCATCTGAATACTCAATTTTTAAACTTTCACCTATACGAGAAACATCTAATCCTCTTTTTAATCCAATAACAGAATCAAAAGGAATAGTAGTAGCAACATTTTCATCTACTGCAACTACTTCAAAACGATATTCTTTACCATCAACTTCACATCTAAGAACATCTCGTATATCAATCTTAACATTATCATCCAAAAAGATTTTAACATTAAGTTCTGAAATTGAAATAATTTTACCAATATTCATACTAACTACCCCATTTCATAGTTATTTTCTATAATTTTCAATAATCTTTTGAAAATCTTTTTGTTTTTTCCATTTTCTTTCTTCTTTAAATCTTTCTTCTTCTAACTCATCAATTTTCTTCAAAGATTGATTAGTTAATTGTTGTCTAATTACATTTTCTGCAGCATAACTATTCATTTCACAGATTTTTAATTCATAACATATAAATAATGCTATTAAGTTATTCAACATAGGAGTTAATTCAGTCTCCATAGCAAAATCTTCATCAAAAGTTTCATTATCTCTTGCTTCATCATAATCCACAGGAAACAATTTTTTCTTAGTAAACTCTAGATTATTAACATTATGATAATGGTTATAAATAACATTTATTTCTCTATATTTTCTATTAATAATAGCATCATAAATAATTTTTTCAACATCCCCAAATTTATGAAAAAAATCTTCTTTAGTAAGAACTAATTCAACATTATTAGTAGCATCATATGCATGAATCTTTCTACCAATAATTATCTTATGTTCTCTATCCAATCTTACTTCCTTATTAATTGAGAAGTTAAAATCACTACAGAAACCTAAATCATTACCAATATAAACATTTAATATTGGAGCATCTTCCTTAGGTGTTATAGCTTTTTTATCAAGAATAATATTCTTGTTATACATAATCTTTCTTATAATACGAAAAAGCTCTTCTTCTGTATCAAAATACATAGCAGCTTTTTTTCTAGCTTTATCAACACGAAGAAGAGAGTGAAAGTTCATGACCTTAACAACATTACGTACAGCCATACTATATCACTTCTTCCTCTTCATTAACTTCTTCAACTAAATCCTCATTTATATGAACATTGAAGCTATTTGGATCAAAAGAATCATTATTAGTATTATCCACATAATTAGATGAATCTTCTTCATAGATTGGTTTCTCTTCTTCTACATCAAAATCATAATTAATAGAAACATTATCCAAATCTACTGAATTTTCCTCAATAGATTCATCTACTTCAGTTTGAGGATTATCTATTACTACATCCTGTGAAATATTATCATCTAAATTAATATTTGATTCAATATCTACTTCAGGAATACTATCTTCTAAATCGGCAGGAATAGAATCAATTATTACAGGTTCCATTCTAATGATTTCAGGCTCTTCTTCTACAGAAGCAGCTTGTTCTACTCCCATAGATAAATCCATAGGATTAAACTCACTTCTTAATTCTTTTTCATCAACTGTTGAGGATACTTCTTCAGAAGAAACTATTTGTGATCCCTCAAAAGGAGAAGAATCTTCTTCTGGAGTAGTAGGTAACGTTTTTATTTCAACAGTAGACATTACATCTTCTGGAGAAACAAATGTTGTTTGCTCAACAGGAACTTCTTCCACTACTTCTTCTTCAACTTGAGGAGTAGTCTCAACAGCATCAGCTACTTCTGGATGAGTAATATCATAATCATCAACAGCAACTTCTTCAGAGGCAGGAGTTTCCTCTACTGAAGTCTCAACTACTTCAGATACTTCAGGTTGAGTAACTGAAGCAGAATCATCTATAACTACTTCTTCATTAGACTCAATTGGAGTTTCTTCATTATTTACTTCTAAAGCTACATCGTTTTGAGATAATTCATTAGATTCAGTTAAAGTATTATCATCAACACTAACTTCTACAGGAGTATCAGTTATAACTTGACTAACCTCTTCAGAGGTAACTTCCTCTGGCATTTGATTAACAACTATTTCTTCAGGCATCTGATTTACAACAGGTACCTCTTTTGGCATCTGATTAACAGGTACCTCTTCAGGCATTTGATTTACTTCAAACTTAGGCTTATCAGAAACTACTTCACTATTATCAAAAACAGATCCATCTTCAGGAATAGTATTATTATTCTCAAATACTTCATTATTAGATTCAATTATCTGACTAGTTTCATTAGCATCACTTTCTTCTTCAGTATCAACAATACCTATGAACATATCCATCATCTCTTGAGGAGATTTAGGACTAAACTTATATTGCATCATGTTACCTAAGATAATTTTACCTTCCATGAAAGAGTTCTTTAATTCAAAACTCATTTCATCCATATTAACTAACTCATAAACACTACGAGTTTCTAGATAACTTAATAATTTACGTCTTACAGCAGAACCAATAATCTTCATTTCCTTATCTTGAACAGCTCCACCTAAACGAGAAACTGATAAACCATAATTAATAGCAGGTTTCTCACCTTTTTGGAAACTCTTTTCAGATAAAACTATTTGTCCATCTGTAATAGATATAATATTAGTAGAAATATAATCTGTTATATCTCCACCTTTAGTTTCAACAATTGGAAGAATAGTAACAGAACCACCATTCTTATGTTGACAACCCTTTTCAAGTAATCTTGAATGTGTATAGAAAATATCAGCAGGATAAGCATCACGTCCTGGAGTTTTACCAGAAATCAAGCTTATCTCACGATATGCTTCTGCATGTCTCTTTAAATCATCAATAACAACTAATACATCATAACCTTGCATCATATAATCTTCAGCAATACTAAGTGCAAAGTAAGGAATTAAAGAAATTACTGGAGGCAACTCATCATTAAATGCAGTAATTATAGTTGTATAATCTAAAGCACCCTTCTTCATTAACTCAGAATAAATATTCTTAACTTCTTTCTTAGTCTTACCAATTGCAACATAGAAACATAAAACATTCTGATTCTTTTGATTAACAATTGTATCAAGACCAATTTGAGTTTTTCCAGTTCTCTTATCACCAATAATTAATTGTCTTTGACCTCTTCCTATTGGATACATCAAATCAATACCAGTTATACCTGTAAGTAAAGGTCTATTAACTGTACCTCTATCCATAATAGGAATAGTCTTTCTTTCAATAGGCATTTCAACTAAATCACTAAATACCTTTCCAGATAATTTATCAACTCCAAATAAATCAATAACTCTACCAAAAGATGAAGGTGAATAACTACCTGTGTATAAAACATTAGTTGAATAAACCATATCGCCTACATTAATAGGAGAATCAATTTTTAGTACAGCAACAGTAACAGTATTCTCATTAATACTGTTAACGTAACCAATTGCTTTATTAGCAATATTAATTTTTTCATAGAACATTACATTATTAATACCAGTAACTTCAATAATGAAGTCTCTGACATTAACAACAGAACCAATTTCATAGATATTATCATTGTTATTGATTTCGATTATTTTAGCATCAATTTGTTTATCTACATAATCTTGTTCCATGAAATGTCACCTCCTATTTTAGGCTATAGTCATAAAGTTTTCCTCTATAAACGATGCAAATACCTCTAAAGATATTTTCATCTACTTTAGTTCTAATAAACTCATGAATTGCATCATAGTTTTCATCCTTAGAACCAACATAAATATAAATATATGGATCAGCCTCATCAATAACTTTATTGAAATAGGAAATGAACTTCTTAATATCAAAGTTCTTATACTTCTTTTTAAAATCATCAACTATATAAGCCAAATCCCTCATTATTCTTCTTACTTCTTTTTCTTGTTCAGACTGACGCATAGATATTAATTTGAATATCATTTTCTGATCAAATTGTCTACGCACGCTATCATATTTATTATACTCCAAAACCAGTTCATTTTGGAAGTGTTCTTTTACAAATCTTTGAACTAATTTCACTGTATCAATATTAAACCTTTTATCTACTTCTTTCATCTTCTTAAATATCTTCTCATCTTTATAGTCGATATTCTTTAAATCATAAAGATAAACCGAAGTATTTACAGGAGTATTTTTCTGCTCCAATAATAATTGTTTTTGTTTTCTTTCTATATCCCTTTTTAATCCCTTTAGTTTTTCTTCTCTTTCACTTATTAAATCATCATATGCCTGTAGCTTATCAACAAAGAAATCTTTAGATTGTTGATTAACCTTAGCTACAGTCTTCTTAAGGAAAAAAAACATAACTAGGATTAATAAAGCTACAAATATTAATAAAGCAATTATTATAACTAATTCCATATTAGCTTAACATTGGATTAAAATATAGTAATAGGAAAACAAATGCAAATAAGAATAGTAAAAATACTGTTGTTACAATCATTAAAGTCATTACTGAATGAACAACATCTCCCTTTGTTTCAGGGTTTCTACCAACAGCTTCTGCTACTTTAGAACCTAAGATACCGATACCAATACCAATACCTAAGAATGCTAAACCTAACATAGTTCCAATAGCAGTAATTGTAGATGCTAAAATTGTTTCCATAAAATTCCTCCTTAACCATTTATGAACTTAGTTTGAACATTAGATTCAACTACTTCACCATCATATTTACAATCTTCTAATTTTAATAATACTTCATATCCAAATGAACTATCACAATAGATAACTCCACTATATCCACCACTTCTAGTAGCAGCAGTAACATTAACATCATCTCTACCTACCACTACTCCATCAGAATAAACCACTATAGCAGCAGAATCATAAGAATATGAACTATCAAATGTAATATTATAATAAATTATTTTTTTAGCTAAATTAATTTTAGTAATATTTAAAGTAGTTTTATTTTTTGTAGTTTTAACTACAAATGAATTAGATGTGTCCTCTAATATAACATCACTATTTTCTTTACTAGAATAACTATAACCAAATTTTATAGAATATTCAGTATTAGAAGTTAAATTTCTAATTCTATTTCTTGTTAAATCTTTATTTAATATAATTCTATTTTCATATCCATCGGTACCAGTAATATCTAAAAATACAGATATATACTCGCCTTTAGGATCATTAACAGTGTAATAAACATCAATATATGATGCAGAAGTATCAACTGAAGTAATAAAAGCAGTCTTAACAATATTTAAATCATTAGAGTTATTATTATTTGTAGTATTATTCGTAGTATTATTATTAATTATAGTACTAGCAGCACTACCAGAAGCAGCTCCATTACCAGTTGAACCATTATAACCACCATTATAATAATTATTTTCACCATTATTATTGCTATTGTTATTATTATTGTTGTTACTATTATTGTTATTATTACTATTATCATCAATATTAGTAGTATCCTCTTTAGAAGGTTCTACATATTGATTAGAACTACCACTTACTTTCTTTAAATCAATAGTTCTTTTACTATTTGGAATAATTAATTTTTCATTAGCAACATCAAATTGATAAGCAGAAGTATTTAGTATAATAGTACTAAGAGTTTTAACATTTAACTCATAATTAAGTAATAATGCATTACCACTCTTATCTATTTCTACTATTAAATAACTATCTGTATTAATTTCTTTATTCTCAGTTGTGATTGATTTAGCAACTATTAAGTATTTTCTATCATCTAATTTATAGAATAAAGATGAAGAGTTTTTAGATACCTCTAATTCACCATCACTATAAGTAACATCTCCATTAGTATCTATTCTAAAGTTAGTCCCATATACTTTAATAAACATATCTTTTTCATTATATAGAACAACATCATTTCCTAGATTGCTAACTTTATTCTTACCATTTTCTCCTTTAGTAGAAAGATAGAATTTTTTATCCCATCGTTGTTGTAAAGTACCATCATCTTCTAACTTAACATAACTATTTTCTTTATCATAAGTAAATGATCCATTACTTACAGTATATACATTTTTATCATAACTAAATGCCGTATATATACCATAAGCAAATAAACCAATTACTAACAAAACAAGAAAAGAGAATAATACAAATAGTCTTATATTCTTCTTTCCTAATCTTCTCTTCATATTATCCTCTCCTTCTAGTTATTAAAAGTAACTATAATCAATCTCTTGTTCATCAACTACTTTATCTTCAGAAATAAATTGTAATTGAATAACATATATACCTTGAGAAGTTAAAGTTTCAGGTAAAGTAACATAATAAATTGTTGTACCACTAACTGTCTTAGGTATAGGATTAAATGCAATATCATTATTATAAGATGTACCATCTAAAGAGTTATAAATAATATATCTTACATAATCAATACTTGTTAATTTATTAGAACCAACAAAGTTCAAATCAATTTTACTCTTATTAGTAGCATTAGCAACAGCAGATATTGTACCAACACTTATACTATCAGGATCTAATGCTCTAGTATTATATGTATAAGTTTGTAAAACAGGAGAATTAGTATTATTAATATCTAAATAATAGAATATCTTTAATCTATATCTTTCACCCTCAGTAAGATTATCTACTATAAATGTTCTTCTACGAACATCAGTTGTATAATAATTACCACTAAATATAGATGTAACAGGAGTTTCATTTCCAACCGTATCTAATTGATATAGTTCAATAGAATATTTTCCTCCAACTACAACTTGATCAGTATCATAAAGAGTTACTTTAAATTCAAGAGCTGAACCAGTAACTGTTCCTCCTGTAAATGTAGTAGCAGAAACTCCAACATAAGGATTTCTCAACGTACGTAAATTAAACCTATGAACTCCAATAGTTTCATCCAAAGCTATCCATTCACCATCTAAAGATGATTGAACATAAGGAGTAATTTCAATTTTGTAAACAGATCCAAAATCAAAATCACTACCTGGAGGACAAGGAATTGTTTTAGTCATAGCATATTTAAATCCAACATCAGGTTCAATATTAATACCTGTATCTTGATAATAATATTGTAATGTAACAGGATCCATAACTTCCTTATATAGCTTATACTCTATTTTGTCATATCCCATTATACGATCCAAATTATAAGTAATTAATATATTCTTATCAGTATAAGAAACAGGTCTATAAGTAGCAGTAATATCTGAAATACCAACACTCAATAATGTTCTAAAGTAATAAATTCTATTTTCAGAATTATCATCTAAGTCATATAGTTGAGTATAATCATATCCACCTTGACCATTACTTACATAAGCAAAGAATTGTAATGCATAATAAGTACCTGGAGTTAATCCACTAATTTCACATACACCAGAATTTATTTCACTTAAAGTAAATTCATAAGGAGCTCCAGTATTAGTAATATAACTACCAACATCATCTGTATATGATAATTGAGCATAAATCTTAGAATCTCTTATATTAGATTCACCAAAACCATAAACCTCAGCTAAGAAGTTAACACTTTGAATAGCAGGTGAAATATCTAAAACACCATCTTCATTTTCTAAACTAATACCAGGTCTAATCTGATAGAAAGTAAATGTATCTTCAGAATTAGAACAAGTTAGATTCTTAGTAGCTAATTGTTTTAAATTATAATAAGTACCATTATCTTTAATACCACCATTACCAATAGTAATAGGCATATCATATCTATAAGTTGTACCCATTTGAGATAATTTAAATTTATTAGATGCAGTAGTCATACTATAGATAGATCCTCTAGCAATATCACTAGTAACAAATCCACCAGTATTATTTAAAGTAATATAATCTCCTCCACCATATATATCTTTAACACTTTGTAAAGCTACATAATCAGTAGAAGGAACCCAACCAATTAAATCATTATCGTAATATGCAGAAATACTAATTTTAACAGGTTTACCTATAAACTCAGATAAATCATACATATCTACAACAGCATTATCACCATTTAATTTAACAAAATCTTTTACAATTGTATTTCCTTCACAAGTAAATGTTATCTTTAATGCTGCAATATGAGATATAGCTTCAGATAATTTATCATAATTATCAATTGATATTAAAATACGGTTAACAGCTTCAGTATGAGTAAAACTAATATTAGGTAAAGTATATTTATCATCAAAATATTGATCTAAATAAACTGTAGAAGTTGGTTCAGTATTTTTAATTAGCATAGATTCTGCTACTATTTTCAAATATCCATTATTACCAAAATTACTAAATGTTACATCTTTAAATGTAGTAGTATTTTGAATAGCTTGAGTATTTGAATTTAATAAAGTACCAGCTGAATCATAAAGATTAGCATTTAAATTAGATCCAACTAAAGCATTGTCTATATCAGACATAGTATATTTCATTGTAATAGATGTATTAGTGCTAGATGCAGGATACATTGAAATTGTAGCAGATTGTTTTGGAATATTAATTCCTTCAGATTTTAAAACCTTATCCTCAGATACAGGATATCTAGAATCTGAAATACCATCTTTATTTAAATCAAGTCCTCCAACAAATGAGAATACATATTTATGTCCTCTATATAGTTTTCCATCATTATCCTGTGAAATACTAGGAGTACCATTTTCAAACCAATAATAAGCAGCATCAATAGTACCATCAGATTTAAAGTTTAATGTTTGCCTTTGATTTTCTATTTCAAAAACATTATCGGCTCCATAAGTATAATCCCAAACATAATAATTTAGATAAACTCCATAATGTTTAGTATTATCAAAATTTGCACTAACTTTAATACCAACTATTGTATTTGCATCTAAATCATCATTATGTTTGCCATAAGTACCAGCATCTTTATTTCTAATTAACGAAGTAGTAAACCATTCTTTAGAATCTGGATCAGGATCATCCATAAATCCATTTACTTGAACAGTAACTTCAGAATTAATTAAAGGAATATCATTTTTAAAATCCGTATAATCCTTAGCATCTGTAATTACAATAGTATAATATTCAGAAGATAAATCAGATCCATTTAAATTAAAGAATGAAGGAGTAATAGTAAAACTTCTATCATAATAAGCATCTTTTAAAGTACTAAAATATTCTCTTTCATCGCTATCAACTTTTCTAATACGTTTTACTAAAGTTCCAGAAGTATTTGGACCATCATATAATAAGAAAGTTAATTCACTAAGAGTAGATGCTTCTAAAGTATTATCAGCATCATTAACATTTAATAATTTAGCTTGAATACTAAATGCATCTGTAACTGAATCAGTATCAACATTAAATAATACATCAATAGCATTAGTAGCTTTTGTTTTAACTATAACACTACCAACATGATAATAATCAACTGCTGGATTATTATCCATCAAATTAACAGAAGCATATAAAGAAATAGTATAAGTTTCATTAGCTCTTAAATTATTCTTATTAAATGGAATTATTGCATTACCAGAAGTAACTGTATAACTATTAGTAGTACCAATTGAGTTAGTATATACAACTGTCATAGGTTTATCATAATCAATAGTACCAGCTGGATCAGTAATAGAAATATATCCATTAATACTTTCAAAAGTAACTCCACCAGCTTCTTCGTTTACACTCCATTCAATAGTAGGAGAAGCAACACCATCCATTTGCATAGTATTACTATATCCAGTAGAATACTCAATGTATTTCTCATTATCATAGAATAAAGCAGTTACTTTATAAGTATAAGGAATAGCTCTTTTAATAGTAGAATTATCAATAGCTAAATCAACAGAAGTCAAACTAGTTTTTTCAATTGTAGTTATAGGTTGAGGATTATCAGCTAATGTTCTAGCATCATATACTTCATAAATATATTTATCTACACCATTATTTGAATCAACCATATTATTAAGTTTTAAAGTAAATAATCCAGATTTCTTATCAATAGAAAAACTTGGAGCTCCCATAGTAGGTTTAGTCTTTAATGTTTTAGCACTTATTTCTAATGAGTAAACATCAGCAACAATAGTATCTTCATATAAAATATTATCAACAATAACAGTATATTTAGTATTAGGATTTAAACTTCCAAATAATACTGAAAGTCCATCCCCAGTCTTAGCATTTTCTTCAGTAACTTGTTGAACATCTTCAACCTCTCCTGAAGAATTAACTAATTTAACATCAGCACTCTTAACTTTTGAATAGTCATCTATTTTAACATTAAAAGCAAGTTCAGTAGCAGTATAGTAATCTTTATCAATTGATATACCTATAGAACTAGTAACAAATAATTGTTGAACTACGTCCATAGTATATTCAATTTCATTTTTCATATAATGAATATTACTAATAAGGGAATAACTAGTCTCAGGTGATAATGTATCACAATAAACATCTAAAGTATAAACACCAGCATCTGTTTCTTTTTCATAAACAACTCTATTATTACTATTTTCAACAATAGTAGTATAAGTAGAACCAGTTACAATTGAATCAGGATCATTAATAGTAATAGTTCCTTGGAATTCATTTGCAGATACAGATACATCGCTAACAGTAGCACTAGGTAGTACTAACTGATTTTCAACAACTTCAGTTTCAGTTTGTTGATAACTAGAAGCGCCTGCATCAGCTTCAGGAGTAGTAGTATCATTTCCAGTAGATCCACCACCACCATTACCAGAACCACCATTATTATTTTGTTCTTGTCCTTGTTCTTGCTCTTGTTTATTCTTTTCTTCTTCCTCTTTCTTTTCTTTTTCTATTTGTTCTCTAATATCTTCAATAGGAGTAATATCAATATTATCATCACTATCAATAATCATAGAGTTTAAATTAACAATTGGTTCATCTTCATAGAAGAAATAACCATTATCAAGATTTAAAGATAAATCACCTAAAATAATTAAAGCATCAGTAGCAACTGTCTGATATGAAGTATCTTTGTTTTCAATCTTTAAGATACCTTCTTCAATAACACTAATTTCTACATAATTAGATTTAATTGTAGTAGAAGTATTATCATCTAATTTAAGTTTAATATTATCACTTACAAGTAAATACTTATTGTCAGCTACTCTAACTATAAATTGTTTAAATTTAAGTTGTTTACCTAAATTATCTACATAATAAGTACCACCATTATATTCAAGTATAGTTCCTTCAAATAAATTATAATAAATAGGAACTTTATCATTAATATCCTCTAAGTTTAAAATAACACCTTTTTTAAGTAATCCAATTGAGTCATCATCATAATGAATAAAAGAAGCTTCAGAAACTTTTACTTTTTTACCATTAGTATCTTTAAATTCTACATTATTATCAAAGCTATTCTTATAAGTAGTATTATCACCAAAATAGTATTTGATAGTTTCATTATCATCAGAGTTTTTCTCATTAGAAGAAGCACTAGCTGTATTTAAAATATAACCAGCTCTAGTGAATGATTTAAGAGAATTCTGTTGTACATTTATGGCCATATAAATTGTAGCACCAATCATTAGAAGCACTGATACTACAATGAAAAACATCTTCTTTTTCATTATCTTCACCCTATCTTTTAGACTACTTACCTATTTTATTACATCTATAATATTATCATATTTTTTTCAAGACTTCTATAGTTTTAATTAAATATATAAAAAAAGATGAAACTAAATTTCATCTTTTCCAAAGAACCTTACATCTATGTTTTTATCCACTAAAGAAACAGCACTTAAAGAGATGTCTAAAGAGTTCTTATATTCTCCTCTATTAAACTTAGCTTCAGCTAAATCTAGTCTAGAAGAAATCTCCTCATTTCTATCTCTATACCTATTTCCATATACTATCATCATCTCTGCATATCTAGCATTCATAATCATATTATTAGTAGTATTATAAAGCTTTAAAACTAAATCTCTAGCAGTATCTACTCTAGTATTTAAAACTTTTATAACAATAGGAGTCTTTTCTAATTCTTTTACTACTTCTTGTATTGCTTCACTAGCTTCACTTAACTCTACAAAATAATTATCAGTTATAACAGGTAACTTAAATGATCTAATATTATACTTGCATTGTCTAAGCAAACCTTTTATTTCCTCTAATTGTTCTCTAGCTCTTTGTTCATCTTCATACATATTACCTAAAGATTTAAGTGCAACATCAAAATCATCTTCCATTAATGATAATCTTCTCATCAAATTTTCTAACTCTTCATTAACTTGAGAAAAAGGAGATGATTCACTTTCAACTTTAGCTAACATCTTATTATAATCATCATTAATAACAACTAATACTTTATTAACTTCATCAATAATATTAAGATCTCCATCACTTAAATCATACATATTTTTTATATCATCAAGTTGAGCATAGACATCTTTAACTAAATTATTAGTGCCTTCAATTCTTTTACCAAAATCTACAGATAATTCTTCATAAGCTTTTCTAGATAATCTTTCTTTTTCAAAATCAATAAATATTGCATCATAATAATCAGACATAGTCTTCAAATCAAACATACAACCTTCAAGATTCAAAACTTTTGCTTTATCAATAATTAAATCAATATTTTTCTTAGACTCTTCAATATTATAATCAATATTTAAATAATCAAGTGGATATCCAGAATTAACCATTTCATCATAAGTTTGTTTAACTTCTTTAATTCTATTAGGAAGAGCTTGTCTAGCCATTACTAATACATCAGGCATTTCATTTATAATTATCTCCATGTGATCAATCATTTCATATAAAGCTTTAGTAATATGAACAACTTCAGGATAATCACTTGTATCCATTACCTTTTCAAAATCTAAGAATCTCTTTTCAATATTCTCTAATTGCATCTCAATAGCTTCTTGCATATCTTCATATAATTGTCTGTGATTTTGAAAATCATTATTTAGTTTTCTATATTTAGTTTTTAATTTAATAACAGAAGATCTATATTTTTCTTCACTTTTACTTAAATTCTTAATTTCATTTAATAAATGATCCGCACTTTCACGCACTTTATAGATTTCAATCTCAATCTTAGCAATTCTATATCCACAAGATTTATAATCTCTTTTATCAACAAACAAATCAAGATCAATTAACATATCATCTATTTGAGATAATCTATTTTCTTTTAAATTATTAAATCTATCTTGCCATCTATTATATTTTTCTTCCATTCTATCATTTTTTATTATAGGTTCAACCCTACTTAATTCAAGTAAAACAGGAGTAGAAGCAACTACATTTCTTTGTATCTCTAAATCTTTTACTTTATTACGATAAAAACGGAATCTAACCTTTTTAATTATTTCTATAATAACAATTAAAGCAATAATAACAAGAATGACAATAGATCCTATAATAAGAAATTCACCTTGCATATGCTCACCTCAACATCTTCTTACACTATATATCATAATTCTACCACAAAATTCAAACATTTTTCTACAAATTTATTAAAATATAATTAATTACATTAATAAAACCTTTAAATTCCTTGACATATCAATAATATTATCATATAATTATAACTGCAATTTCCTTGAAACAGCATGTTTAGAGTAATTTAAAGTGTTTTTCAAAAATAAGTAGCAATAGCTGTTTAAGTGAAAGAAAAACTCCCTAAATTACGACTAAACAATTCATGAGATATTGTAATAAAAAGAAAGGAGATTAGATTATGTCAAGATATACAGGATCAAGTTACAAACAAGCTCGTCGTGTTGGATTCTCAATTTCAGAAACTGGAAAAGAATTAGCTAGACGTCCATTCGGACCTGGACAACATGGACAAGACCGTAAAGGAAAATTATCTGATTACGGAAATCAATTAAAAGAAAAACAAAAAGTACGTTTCATGTATGGTTTAAATGAAAGACAATTCAGAAAGACTTTCGAAGAAGCTGCTAAAATGAAAGGTATTCAAGGTACTAACTTCTTAAGATTATTAGAATCTAGATTAGATAACTTAGTATTTAGAATTGGTTTTGCATCTACTCGTCGTGGAGCTAGACAATTAGTTAACCATGGACATGTTACAGTTAATGGTAACAAAGTTGATATTCCATCATACAGAGTTAAACCTGGAGATGTTATTTCAATCAAAGAAGATGACAAAAACATGAAAGTAGTTACTGAATCATTACAAAAAATTACTCGTAGAGTTGATTTTATAACTTATGATGAAGGTAAAATGCAAGCTACTTATGTAAGAATGCCTGAAAGAAATGAATTAAATGCAGATATTGATGAAGCATTAATCGTTGAATTCTATAACAAATAAAAAGAACTTATAAAGTTCTTTTTTTATTCTTCAATCTCAAAAGTTTCACAATATAGATTAGGAATATTACAATCTATTAAATTACTATTTAAATCAGTATTTAAGATTAAATGTCTTAATGCTCTAATAGGAGATCCATGAGAGACAACTATTATATGTTGTCCCTTATTTTTTTCTTTAACATAATCTAAAAAACTTTTAGCTCTTTTAAATATATCTTGAACAGGTTCAACACCTCTATCACTAGAATTAAGATTATAATCCCAATACTTTTTAGGATCATAGAATTTTCTAGGCATTCCTTCAAATTCTCCCAATTCTCGTTCAATCAATCTATCATCAGGAAAAGTTTCTACTCTATCACCTATAAGTATAATAGCAGTCTCAACTGTCCTTAACATAGGAGACATATAACAATAATCAAATTTTATATCTTTTAATTGTGCTTTTAACAACTTACATTTTGTTCTACCATTATCACTTAATTGATTATTTTGTCTTCCTTGACACAAATCTAAAATATTTTGTTCAGTTTCTGCATGTCTAACTAAAGTAATTTTCATATTATACTCCTAAACTCTTTAAAGATGATGAAAACATAAAGATTTTAGAACTAATATCATAATCACTCTTTCTAGAGTCCCCAACAACTATATACTTATCATTAATACTTTTAATATCATTAAAAGATACATTTCTATTAGTAGAATACTTAACTACAGATTGTTCAAGTAAATCAATACTATATTTACCAATAATACCATCAGTAAAGAATTCACCATCATTAAATGTTTCTATATTACCAACAACAATAATATTATTATTAGAATCAAGTAATAATTTATTAAAAGATACATTTGATAATTTTTCATATCTAACCTCTTTTAATAATGATCCATCAAATCCATAATTAATTATTAATCCATAAGTATAACCATCTATATATTTAGTAGTACTAACATATAAAGAGTCATTATATGTAATTATAGAACTAAAACCATTATCATTTAAAGATGGGTAATAATGATTACTAATTAAATTGCCATCTAAATCATATATAGATAGTATTCCAATATTATTATCAACACCAACTAAATATAAAACATTATTTGCAAAAACTAAATCATTATAAATTGCACCATTATTACCAGTATATTTTCTCCATATCTCATTTAAATCTTTATCATACTTTATTAATACAGCACCAGAATATAAAGAAGTATCATTAGAACTACTACCACAAACTATATAACCATCTTCTACACTAATAATACTTTTAAAATAAGAATTACTAATCACTTGAAAATCATTATCCTTAATTATTTCTCCATTGACATCATATTTAACTATTAAAGCAGTTCTAGTACCAGAAGAATATTCATTTTTAGTAGATTCATAACTACCTACAGCAATAAAAGTATTGTCCTCTTTAATAACAGAATTAAAGCTAGAATTATATCCTTTATTATAAACTTTTTCTATTATTTTATTATTAGAATCATCATACATAGAGAATTTAGCTTTTTCTAAACCATAAGTATTATGATTATTGCTTCCAACAATAACATAACCACCTCTATCTAACAATACAGATGAATTACTTCTATCAATATAAGTAGTAATTTTTCTTTCCATTACTACAGGTTCTTTTTTATTATTGAATATAAAAAGGAATAAAAAAACAAAAGTGATAAAAACAAATAATAGAAGAATACATATAATTATCTTCTTATTCTTTCTTTCCATTTATTAACACCTTTCCTTCACCCTAATTTTACCAAAAAAGGATAATTAAAAAAAGATGTTTAGACTAAATTAAACATCTTTTTTATTGCTTTTTACTAACTACTTGTAAATACCAATATAATATTTTTTCTTACCTCTTCTAATTATTAAATATTTATCAAATAGACACATGTTTTTTTCAACATTTTTAGATACATCAGTAACCTTTTCTCCATTAATTGTAATTGATCCATTAGTAATAAACTCTCTTGCTTCTCTTTTACTTGAGCAAGCTCCACCATCAACTAAAACATCAACTATATTTTTATCTTCGGTTATTGTAAATGGCTCTAATCCATTAAATGCATCTTTTATATTTTTTTCAGAAAATGATTTAACATCTCCACTAAATAAAGATTCACTAATTTTAATAGCTTGTTTACAACTTTCTTCTCCATGAAGATCTGTGATTATTTGTTCAGCTAAAATCTTTTGAGCAATTCTCTTTTCTGGTTCTTTATTATGCTTTTCCATTACTTCCATTATCTCTGATGGAGTTAAAAATGTTAATACTTTTAAATATTCTTCTACTTTAGTATCATCAGTATTAATTAAGTATTGATATAATTCATAAGAAGAAGTTTTTTCTTCATTTAACCATAAAGCATTTCCTTCACTTTTACCAAACTTTTTACCATTAGCATCTAAAATTAATGGCATAGTAAATCCATAAGCTTCTTTACCAGTAATCTTTCTTATTAAATCAATACCAGTAGTAATATTACCCCATTGATCAGAACCAGCAGCTTGTAGAGTAACGCCTTTTTCTCTAAACAAATGTAAGAAATCATATCCTTGTATTAATGTATAAGAGAACTCAGCAAATGTAATTCCAGTTTCTAATCTTCTTCTGATAATATCTTTGTCTAACATATAGTTAACATTAATATATTTACCAACATCTCTTAGAAAATCAGTAAATGAAAACTCTTTCATCCAATCATTATTATTAACTACTTCTACATCTCCACCAACAATTTCCTTAACCTGTGCTTTTATTCCCTCAAGATTAGCCTCTACTACTTCCTTAGAGATAATCTCTCTTTCACTAGTAGGTCTAGGATCACCTATTAATCCAGTAGCTCCACCAACTAGTAATATAGGATGATGTCCTGCCTTTGCTAATCTTTTCGCAGTAACTAATGATGAATAATGACCAATATGCAAACTATCTGCAGTAGGATCTGTACCCCAGTAAAAACTTAAATGGTCATTATTTAATTTATCTTCTAAATCTTCTCCTGCTATATCTTTTACTAAACCTCTCCATTGTAATTCTTCAAAAAAACTCATTTCTTTCATTTTCTTTCCTCCTCTAATTTTAAATCATAAATAGTTTTTAAATCATGTCCATAATCTAAATATATGTCTTGAACATCCTTAGTAGTAGTTTTCTCCTTAGGGATATCTAGAGCTTTTAAGGTATTATAAACAGCTTCTTCTGAGGGACCCTCTATTTCCAAATATGTTGGAATTAAAGGCCAATAGTCAATATCTATTTCTACTCCATTTAAATAATATTGACATCTTCTGTTTTCTTGATATCCTTTAGGTTCATAGCCTAACTCTTTTAATATTAAATTAGTCCTATCAAAATCATCAACAGCTACTTCTAACTCTTGAGTACCATCAATCTCACTTGATACTAAATTTTTAATAGTTAATGTCGTCTTATCACCATTTGTTCTAAGTCTTATCCATTTACCCTCTACTTTAGGAATAAAATCATATACATATCTTCTCTGAATTAAATCCCATTGAAATTCAGCACCAATATCTTCTAATTTCTTCTTAATATCTTCTACATTAATTTCCAATACTCTTACTTCATACTCAGTATGCATAACTAAACACCTCCATAAACAAAAAAGAGATATCCATCCAATAAGGACGAATATCTCGTGGTACCACCTTAATTCGTAAGTATTACTTACCTCTTAATCTTAACGCGACTAACGACTTTTCTCCAAATAATGTAATTTCAAAATATATTTTTCTTAGTTTTCACCTAACCACTAAGTCTCTATATAAAAATATATTTTTACTTGTTTATTCATCAACAAAAACTAACTATATTATAACATATAGTTTAAAAAAGTAAAGAAAAAAGACTACACGTAGTCTTATTTACCTTTTTTCTCTAGTTTTTTAAGAACTTCTTTAGTAACATCAATAGCTTTTAATCTAACATCTTCAGCAGCATCTCTTAGAATTGGAGTTCCTTTATCAATAGCTAAATCAACTAACTCTTGAGATTTTACTTTTAAAGCAGCAGCTTTTTTCTTAGCTAATTCATAAGCTTTCTCTTTATCTAGATTTTCAAGTTCATCTTTAAGATCATCAACTTTGTTTAAGAAATCAGCTTTTACTTCTTCAACATCAATTTTCTTAGCTTGATCAACTAAATCATTGATTTTACTTTTTAGTTCCTTTCTTGTTTCTTCACCTTTTTTTGGAGCAAATAATAATCCTAAACCTGCACCAATAGCAGCTCCAACAACAAATTTACCTAGACCTGATTTTTTACTCATAATCATCTTCCTCCTCTACAAATTTATTTTTTTTCATTAATCTATTAGTCAAAGATGTAATAGCACTAACAATAGTATTACCAATACCAATTATTCCATCTGTAGTTCTATCAATAATAGAAAAAGCAGTATTCAATGAATTAACCTTTTGTTCAACATTATCAACAACTCTATCTACTTTATCTAGTATCATAATTAATTTTATGCCTAATACTATAAGTACTATTAATAAAATAATTCCACAGATGTATAACATCATTGGTAAAAATACTCCTACAAAATCACTCATCTATATTACCTCCTACTTTTCATCATACATTGAATCAATTAAATCAAATAAATTATCATCATTTTCAACATCAATAGTAGAATTATTAGAAACAGGTTCTTTTTCAACAACCTTCTCTTCTTTTACTTCTTTAACATTATCATCAATAGCAAACAACTCAGGCTTATCATCATAATTATCTTTAGATCTTCTCATAACATTTTTTTCTTTGCTTGCATCCTTATAATCTACATTATATTCTAACCCTAAATCGTCAAAATATTCCATTGCATCTCCCATAGTTACTTCTTTTATAGAAGGTTTAGATTCATCTTTACTTAAATCAACTAATAAATTTGAATCATCTTCCTCTTCTTCTAAAACTACAGGCTCTTCTTTAACTCTCTCACTTTTTGGAGTAATGCTATTATCTCCAAAAGCTTTCTTTCTAACATCATCCACATCAATGTTTTCTCTGGAATATGAACTAATATGAACATTTCTCTTTTCTTTTACATCTTCCTTTTTATAGTTTTTATCTAAAACACCATAAATAGGAGAAATTATAGGAGAAGGTTTAAATCCTGTTCTCTCTTCTTTCTTTTCATAAGGCTTTCCACCATAATCATGAACTAAATTCTTATTAGATTCATCTATACCATATGGAGTATGTTCCCTAACTTCTTGTCTATATATTACTCTATCATCAACAACAGGAGTAGGAGTTTCAACAACTTCTGGAGTTGGTTCTATAACATCAATTACAGGTTGATCAACTGAAACATCATTTGGATAATCATCAACTTTAAAATCATTATCATCCATTATCTTAAAGCCTTTTTTAATTTCATTTTCATCAGTTATTATTGGAGTAACTTCTTCTTTAGGTAATTCTTTTTCAACATCAACTTCAATATTATGATTGTTTTCTTCAATGTCATGTCCATTTTCAACAACTTTTTCTTCGAGTTTTTCTTCTTTCTTATGTGGTTTAGGAAGAACAATCTTCTTAGCAATAGGCTTATCAACTTTCTCTTTTTTCTTATCCTTTTTATCAGGTTTAGTCTGTTCTTGACCTTCTGGCACCTCAACATACTCTACCTCAAATAAAGCATTTTTTACAAAATCAACTATTTTCATGAGTTCACCTCTTTTTACTCATTATCCAAGTCTATTTGTTCTTCATCCATAGACTTAGAGAATTCTTCATCTTCATATTTTGTAACTACATCTAAAAAGTTATCATCAGAACTATCAGTATCAAATAAATTAAAGCTTTCTTCTTGATAATCCAAAACGTTCTCTCCAACTAAACTTTCTAAAACACTATCATTAAAATCAATAGATCTTAAGACAAAACACATATTATCAACAACTTCAATTAATTCATCTTCAGGAACATAAGCTTCCATCTTAGCATAATTAAACATAAAATTAATTAAATAATAATTATTCTTTTTCTTATCGATTTGTATATAACCAATTTTCTTATTGTAATCTAGTTTTCTAGAATAATGAGAAGTATTATTTTCTTCATAAGTATTTTCTACTTTATGATAATAACTAATAACATCAACATATAAGAAATACCTATTTCCAAATTTATCAACAAATTTAGCATTATATTCATCCTTGTCTAAAAAATTAAGACCTTTAGGAACATAATATTTATACCCCTCAAAATAGACATTATATAATTTTGTCTTCTCTGATAGAATAGTTTTCATATTACTACCAATATCAACATTACTTAGAGTAGTAATACTACAACCAGTCACAAGCAGTAGAATAACAGAGAGCAAAACAATTAACTTTTTCATATTTCACCTACTCTTACTACATTATATCAAATTTTTTGTAAATGTAAAAATAAAATACTCATATTTACATTATTTTCTAGCAACTAAAGAGTATATTGGCATACCTTTAGAAGAAAACTTATCTTCATATTCAGTAGTTATTAAACTTTCATCTATATTTTTATGAAGATCAAAAGAGATATCCGATAGCGTATATCCAAAAGCAGATAAAGATTCTAAAGAATAAATAAATAATTGCTGATTATCAGTTCTTTGAAATATTTCTGAAGTATCCTTAAAGATAGAATCATACTTTTCTAAAAAGACTCTACTAGTTAATCTACGCAAATGATGTCTATCTTTAGGCCATGGATCAGAAAAGTTTAGATATATTCTACTAATTTCATTAGAAAAAGCATTTTCAATATTTAAAGCATCCATCCTAATAATTGCCAAATTAGTTAAATTATCAGGAATTTTAGGTAAACTTTTAGCTAAAACACTATCAAACTTTTCAATACCAATAAAATTAATATCAGGATATCTAACAGCATTCTCAATTATAAATTTTCCTTTTCCCATACCAATTTCAATATATATTGGATTATCATTATTGAAATAACTACTCCAGTTACCTTTATAATCCATATAATTCTTAACTAAAAATTTAGAATTATTTAATATTTCTTCTTTATTTTTAACATTACGTAATCTCATATAAATTCACCTGTAGATATTTTATCACAATAAGAATTAAAAAAACATATACTATAGTGAAAGCAAGGGATTATTATGAATCAACCACCATTTATTATTCCACCTATAATTCAAAACAATATATATGAAAAAATAGATAATATTGAATTATTATTAAAAGATATAAATGAGAAACTAGATAAAATAATAAACAAAAAAAATTCATATATACAGGAAGATGACAATTTATATATGTTATAAACAGTAAAAATATACTGTTTTTTTTATTATAAAACACTTTCTATGGTATACTAAAACTATAAGAAAGTGAGGCACAATG
Source organism: Bacilli bacterium (assembly GCA_017519965.1). The sequence goes on along the minus strand of JAFWRK010000046.1, from coordinate 20,069 downwards.
ATGTTAAGACTTAAAAACATAGAAAAAGAAAAATTTGACGATTACATTAAAAATCATCCAACTAAATCACATTTCTTACAATCTTCATCATGGGGAGAATTCTGCAAAGTAAAGAAAAACCTTACTCCCTATTATTTAGGATTAGTAAATGAAGAAGATGAATTAGTAGGAGCAACATTATTACTTCAAAAACATCTTCCAATGAATTATAGTTATTTTTATGCTCCTAGAGGATTTGTTATAGATTACAATAAAAAAGAATTATTAAAAACAATGACAAATAAAATAATAGAGTTTGCAAAATCAAAAAAGGCGATATTTGTAAAAATAGATCCTGATTTAATATATAAGTCATATAATTACTTAAATGAAGAAAATGAATTAAATAATAATATTGATGAAATATTCAAATCACTAAAAGAATTAGGATGGAAACATCTAGGATTTACAAAAAACTTTGAAACAATGCAACCTAGATATACTTTTAGAATAGATTTAAATCAAGATTTAGAGACAATTGAAGAACATTTTTCAAAAACTACTAAACAAAGAATAGCTAAATCATTAAAATTAGAAACAGAAGTAGAAATTGGTACACAAAAAGATATAAAAGAATTCTACAATTTAATGATGCTTACAGAATCAAGAAAAGACTTTGTCTCATATAATGAAGATTATTATGAAACACTATATGAAATATTCAATGGTAGTAAAAATAGTAAAGCAACTTTATTTTTAGGAAAAATAAACTTTAACAAAACAATTCAAGCACTAGAAAAACAACTAAAAAGAATAAATGATCAAATATCTATAATGCCTATAGATAACTTAAGTAAAAGTGCAAAAAGTAAATTAGCAGAGTTACAAAAACAAAGAAGAAACATAGCTGAAGAAATAGAAAAATATAAGTCTTATCGTACAAAATATGGAACTTCAGTAACATTATCGGCACATATGATAATAGAATATGGAGATAAAGCATGGGTTCTATATGCAGGAAATCATAATGATTTATCTGAAACATACGTTAATTACAATACATATTATGAACATATCAAATACTGCAAAGAAAAAGGACTTAAAATATATGATCAATTTGGTACAATTGGAGATTTATCAAAAGATAACCCAAGACTAGGATTACACGAATTTAAGAAGAAATTTGGTGGAGACTATATAGAGTTTTTAGGAGAATTTGATTTTGTAACAAATAAAATAATGTATTTCGTATTTACAAAATTAGTACCTATATATAGAAGTATTATAAGAAAGAAAAGTAAAAAGGAGATAGAAAATGAAGTTAGTAAAGTTAAATGAAAAGGAATTTAAAGACTTTGCTGATAAACATGAACAGATAACTTTTCATCAAACAAAAGAATGGGCAAATCTTAAAGAAAAAAATAATTGGATACCATACTATATAGGTTTAGAAGATAATGAAGAAATAAAAGCTGGAGCTTTATTACTTGCAAAAGTAATACCAATTATTAAAAAGAAATTATTTTATTCTCCAAGAGGATTACTAGTTGATTATAATAATAAAGAACTACTAGAAGAATTTACTAAAGAAATAAAAAAATTTCTAAAGAAAGAAAAAGGATTTTTACTAAAGATTGATCCATATGTAGAATATCAAGAAAGAGATAATAATGGTAATATTGTAGAGAATGGATATAATAATTATCAATCTTTTGATAATCTAAAAAGCTTAGGATATAAACATTTTGGATTCAATCTTATGCAAGATACATTACAACCTAGATGGATGCATGTAATTGAAATTAATGGTAGATCTGAAGAAGAAGTACAAAAAGATATGGAATCTAAAACAAGACAAATCTTAAGAAAAAATGAAAAGTCTTGTATTACAACAAGAGAAATCAATAGAGATGAACTAATAATTTTTAAAAATATAATGGAACACACATCAGATAGAAGAGAATTTATAGATAGGCCATTATCATATTATGAAAGCATGTGGGATTCACTACATGATACGGGAATACTAAAAGTATTAATCGCCGAAATAGATTTCAATGAATATGAGGACAATACAAATAAAGAATTAGAAGAAATAGAAAAATCATTAAAAGATAGAATATATAAACATGATAATAATCTATTAAAGATGAATGAGAAAAAATATGAATCATCTAATAAACAAGATAATGATTCAATAGAAAGATTAAAAAAACAAATAGAAAAAATTAAAGAATACAAGAAAGAGTATGGAAATAAAAAAACATTAGGAGGAATTCTTTTCCTAATATATGGTAATGAAGTATTATCACTATATGGAGGAACAGATGATAACTTAATGCAATTTCAATCAGCATATACAGTTCATTATGCAGGAGTAAAATATGCTATAGATAACCACTATAAAAGATATAACTTCTATGGTATAACAGGAGACTTTAATAAGGATAATCCATTATATGGACTTTACCTATTTAAAAAGAGTTTTGGAGGACATGTAGTAGAATTATTAGGAGAATTTGATTTAGTTATTTCTCCATTCTGGTATCACTCATATAATTTAGCATATTCTTTATATCACAATTTAAAAAAATTAAAAAAGAAAATAAAGAGATAAAATTATCTCTTTATTATTTTGTTTATAAAATCTTTACCAAATAGTTTATCTATAGTCTTAAACTTATATGTAGTAAAGAAATATATTATTATTCCAATTATAGAATAAAAGACTATTACCATTAAATTTATAAATCTATTAATAGAATTAAATGGTATAAAAAATTTAATAATAAATAAAACAAATAACATAAGTATACTTCCACAAAGTATATCAAAGAAATTACTTACTAGTTTTTCAAAATTAATATTGCTCTTTCTATTTAAATAAACTAAAGAAATAACAATAGATATTAAATATCCAAATATAGTAGCACTTATTACTCCATAATATGCTGGAAAACCTCTTCTACAGAATGAACTAATTAAAGGTACATTAAATAGCATCTTAACAATAACACCAGTAAATAAACTTATAGCTAAAATCTTATTATCTTTAAATAAATGAATTATAGTAATTATTACAGTGAACAAACTAGAAGCGAGTCCAGTAAAAATAAAATATGAAAGTAATGTAGGACCTACATCACTAGAGCCATAAAATAAATTCCACAATGGTTTAGCTAAAAATGAAATTCCAAAGACCATAGGAATAGTTAAATATAGACATATACCAATTGCTTGATTAACTTTAGAATTAATATCTTGATCATTCTTATTAACTATACTTTGAGTTAAATTAGGTACTAAACTAACAACTATACCAGTAGCTACTGAAGATACAATCATATTAAACTTAGTAGCCCATGTAGATAGCATACTCATTATAGTTTCTGCTTCACTAACAGTATAATTAGCATAATTCACTAATCCATTAACAACACTAAAAGTATCAATAAAAGAATAGATAGACTTAGATATATCAATTAATATTAAAGAAATTGAATAATAGAATATCTTTCTAATTAATTCTTTATCACTAACAGGAATCTTTATTTTTGGAACATTATTCTTAAATTTAGACTTATTATTAATCATTTTAGTAACTAAATATATATAAGCAACTAAAGCTCCTATAGTGGCTCCAAATACTGCAACTCCAACAGCTGTAGTTAAACTCAATTTAAAAACTTTTAATACTAAAAAACTACCTATAATTATTACTAATACTCTAAATAATTGTTCAATAACTTGAGATAATGAATAAGGCTCCATAAATTTATGTCCTTGATAATAACCTCTATAAATACTAATAACAGGTACAATAAGAATAGCAGTAGATATAATTCTAATAACTAAAGTAACATCAGATATAGTATTACCACCTGATAAATCACCAATAATTATTTTTGCAAATAATGAAGCAAATATATTTAAAAATAAAAAACATATAAATCCGAAAATTAAAGCTATTTTTTTACCTAAATAAAAAACTCTATCTTTAGCATCATAATTACCCATAGTATTATATTCAGATACTAATTTACTTATAGCTAGTGGAATTCCAGCAGTAGATAAACTAATAAAGAATACATAAATAGTATATGCATAGCCATATAAGGCACCACCCTTTTCACCAATTAAAGCATGAAAAGGTATTACGTATAAGATACCTAAAATCTTTGTAATAACTATTCCTAAAGTTACAAATAATGCACCTTTAATAAATGAATTTTTCCTCATTACTTTATCTTTCTTCATAACTACACTCCACTATAAATAAATTATAACATATTAATAATATATAATCATTGCTGAAAAACAAAAAATCTGCTCTTCACTATAGACACTACAACCAACTTGATATTTAATATCAACTAAATTTTTAATACCTTCTAAAAAATTATTAACACTTTCTTCAAGATCTGTTTCATCTTCACAATCAAATATTTTAACTTTCATAATATCACCAATACTATTATAAAAATAAGTAACAATAAAAAAAGTCGATTAATCGACTTTTTATTTAACAACTATATTAACTATTCTACCTTTAATAACTATTACTTTAACTACTTCTTTTCCATCAATATGTTTTTTAACATTTTCTTCATTCATTGCTTTTTCTTTAACAACTTCTTCTGAATCATCTACATTAATATCAACTGTTCCTCTAACTTTACCATTAACTTGAACACCAATACTAATTGTATCTTCAACTATTTTACTCTCATCATATTTAGGCCAACTTGATTCACAAATAGGTTTATTACCAATTTGTTCATTTAATTCTTCAGTTATATGAGGAGCAAATGGATTTAATAAAGTAAGTAATAATGAATAATCAGCTTTAGTTACTTCTTCCTGTTTATCATATTCATTTAACATAATCATTAAAGAAGAAATAGCTGTATTATATTTTAATGATAATATATCATTTTCAACTTTCTTTATAGTTTTATTGGCTAAAACTTCATTAGTATATTTATTAGAATCAGTTATTATATCTTTCATTCTAACAATTCTATCAATGAATTTTCTACATCCTCTTAAAGAATCTTCACTCCAAGCAGCATCTTGTTGATAATCACCGATAAACATTTCATAAACTCTTAAAGTATCAGCTCCATAGTCTCTAACTATATCATCAGGATTTATTACATTACCTTTAGATTTAGACATTTTCAATCCATCAGGACCTAAAATCATACCATGTGATACTCTAGTCCAAATCATTTCTTTATTTGGAACTAATCCAATATTATATAAGAATTGTACCCAGAATCTAGCATATAATAAGTGTCTTGCAGTATGTTCCATACCACCATTATACCAATCTACTCTATTCCAATACTTCATAGCATCCATTGATGCAAACTCATTTGCATTATGAGCATCCATAAATCTTAAGAAGTACCATGAAGAACCAGCCCAGTTAGGCATAGTATCAGTTTCTCTCTTAGCATCTCCACCACATTTTGGACACTTAGTATTAACCCAATCATCAATTTTAGCTAAAGGACTTTCTCCATTATCAGTAGGTTCATATTCAGCAACATCAGGAAGTAACAATGGTAAGTCTTCTTCATTCATTGGTTGCCATCCACATTTTTCACAATAAATCATAGGAATTGGTTCTCCCCAGAATCTTTGACGAGAGAAAATCCAATCACGCATTTTATAATTATTAACACGTCTTCCTATATTCTTTTCTTCTAGCATCTTAGTTATAGCTTCTTTAGCATTAGGAACACTTAAACCATCAAACTCTGCACTATTTACTAAAACAGCTTTACTATCTACTAAATATTCACCTTTTTCAACAGCATGTTCAGAAATATCACCTGAATCAATTACTCTAATAATTTCTAAATTATGTTCCTTAGCATACTCATAATCTCTTTGATCATGAGCAGGTACAGCCATTACAGCACCAGTACCATAATCTCCTAAAACAAAGTCACCTAAATATACTGGAACTTCTTTACCATTAACTGGATTAATAGCTTTAATACCCTTTACTTCTACACCAGTCTTACCTTTATTTAATTCTGTTCTATCCATAGCAGACTTATTAGCAGTTTCTTCGATATAAGCCAATACTTCATCTTTATTTTCTACTCTAGGCATCAATTCCTTAATTAATTTACCATCAGGAGCAATAACAAAGAAAGTAATTCCATATATAGTTTCAATACAAGTAGTAAATATAGAGAATTTACCTCCACCTACAATATCAACATCTACTTCTACACCTTCACTTTTACCAATCCAATTAATTTGTCCTAACTTAACTCTATCAGCAAAATTAGTATCATCTAATCCTTTCAATAAATCTTCTGCATAATCTGCCATACGAAGCATCCATTGACTCTTTTCCTTTTGTTGAACTTTAGATCCACATCTTTCACATACTCCTCCTGCAGCATCTTCATTAGATAATACACTCTTACAAGTAGGACACCAGTTAACAGGAATAGTATCCTTATAAGCCATTCCATGTTTATAGAATTGTAAAAATTGCCATTGAGTCCATTTGTAGTAATCAGGATCAGTAGTAGAAAATTCTCTAGACCAATCAAATGAAAATCCCATCTTCTTCATTTGTCCTTTAAATGTCTTTATATTTTCAACAACTGCTTGTTTAGGATGAATATGATTCTTTATAGCATATTGTTCAGCAGGAGCTCCAAATGCATCCCATCCCATAGGAAATAATACATTTTCTCCTTGCATTCTTCTCATTCTAGCCATAGCATCATGAGCAGTATAACTTCTAACATGTCCTACATGTAATCCTGCTCCTGATGGATAAGGAAACTCTACCAATATATAATAAGGTTTCTTACTAGAGTTATTCACAGCTTTAAAAGATTCATTCTTATCCCAATAATCTTGCCATTTCTTTTCAATTTCATTATAATTAATCATTCTTAATCATTCCTTTCTTTTTATAAAATAAATAAACAATGTGATAACTTAACAATATAGATATTATTATTCCAATAAAAGCAAATATAATCTCTAATATAAAATTACTAATCAGTAACATTATTGATATTACAATAGCTATATCAAAAGATGAAACTAATGCAACTAATTGCAGTAACTGATTATAATCAATCTTTTTCATATCAAGATTATATCTATTAACTAAATATCTAATCTCAACTATATCTTTTACCTTAACTCCATTTGCTATTTTTTTCTTAGTTTTTGAAACAACAAATATTTCATAGATTATTAAAGTAATAACAAAAGTAAAAATAAATAATAATAACTCCTTCATAAATCCTCCAAAAAAAAACTCGATCCTTAACATAAGGACGAGTTATCGCGGTACCACCTTAATTCATAGTAAAATACTATGCAACTTTAAAAGAGATAAAGGTCTTACCCTAATATTATAATACATGATCAAGTTCACTATAATCACTTACTTGTTTTCACCTACCACAAGCTCTCTAAAAAGTTTTTTTATAGCTAATACTACCACTAATATTTCAAAAACTAATCATATTATATTATAAATAATTAATTAATACAAGAAAAAATTACTTTATAATACCTTTATTTAGTATTTCTGTATCAGTTAATATCCATTTACTATTTAAATCACTAAGAGTTATATCTGTAGTTAAACCACTATTTGAATAGTTAATTTCTTTATCCACAATTAATTGTTGATAATCATAAAACATATCTAAAACATTATTATAGAAATTATCTTCATTCTTAAAGAAACCAGTTAAATTAGCTATTATACTAATATCGTTTTTATTAGAAATATCATAAGTCTCTCCATTTAATCGATAGTATAATTCAAGTAACAAAGCTAATGGACTATTAATAACAATTTTGTCGTTATCATAAAAATACATAGTACCTTCAGCATATCTAATTAAGGCATTCTTTTCATTTTTAGTAAATACATCATAATAACTATTATTAGAACTTAATTCTTTAAAAGTAGAAAATAATATTTCATCAGTAACAAAATTTCTTTTAACGTCTTCTACTGCACATAAATCTTTATTAGCGAAATTACTATTAGAATAATCATCTAATAATCTTAAGCTATCTTCTCCACCATAAAGATATAGTCTTAACAAAAAATCAAAGTTATCAACTATTTGATAAGTAATAAGATTATAATCTTCAATAGGAATACTATCAACAGAATCTAACCAGTTATTAATATCTTTATTATAAAAACACAAAGTATTATATTTACGGACATTATTTAATATATCTATTTTAGATTCATATGATACATTATCAAATAACTTATTATCATAATAATTATCTAAATCACCATTGAAAAAGTGTCTAACTACTTTATCATATATATCTAATTCATTATCGATATCTATATCACTTAAATAATTAGTAATAACAGTATTTTTTAATTTTTCTAAAGAATGAACCTTTTTAGTAACATCTTCTATTTCAACCATATAACACCACCTATACTTCATTAATATATTCAAGTAATTTTAAAAATAAAGTAATATAGTTTTTATCTAATCCCTTTTTCTTCATCTTACGTATTTCAATACGTTTTTTACTAATAGATAATGGTCCAAACATTATAGCTGCTATTTCTTCTTTTAAATATGTACCAATCTTTAAATCCATTAAAATACTATTAACATCATCATTAATCAAACGTAAAGCATCAATTTCAATGTCTTTACCCTTACAATTTATTGATAATTGACCGATAGTAGGACAATTCTTAACTTCTACTATAAAGTCATTTCCATCAACATAGCTTTCTACATTTATTTGCGTAGAATTAAAATAAACAACAACATCTCTTGCTTGTTTAGTATTTCTAAATACTACTTTATAATTTCTATATTCAGGTACAATGCCACTCTTACCATCAACAGATCTAAAAATAACAGTATAGTTATTTTTTAAATAGTTATAATCAATAGAAGTCTTTAAATAATATCCATCCCTATATAAAGAAGTAATTCCATCATCTTCATATAAAGTATAAGTATTAGATACTCCAGGGAATATTTGTACTTCTAAATCAGTTGGTAATCCAGTATTATTATAATCACTTCGATTAGATAAAGGAATTATACTTCCAGCATGAGCAAATACTGGATAATCACTTTCTTTAAAGAAAGATGTATATTTCTTATTACCTGGAAACTTTTTACCAGTAACAAAATCATACCAAATACCATCAGGTATAAAGAATTTATGAATAGTACGATTCATTGTTGGATCTTTCTTATCTAGTATAGGACATACTAATAATTGAGATCCAAAATAATATTGATTTCTATATATATCATCATCATAAACCCACATATAATTATAATAAAATGGTTGTATTAGCGGAGTTCCTGATTTTGTATAATTATAAGCTTCTGTATATAAATAAGGAATTAGCCTATGTCTTAATCTTAAATAATCAGCAGCTATATTTTCGGTTTTAACATCCCATAACCATGGCTCTCTCTTATAATATGGCCCTCTTGCTCCATGGAATCTTAAAATTGGCGAAAAAACACCTAATTGTAAATATCTAATATATAATTCACCATGTTCATATCCACCATGGTTACCACCAACATCATGACTCCACCAACTAACTCCTATATTAGCAGCATTTAAATATTTGAATGGTAATGATTTTAGAGACTCCCAACTTACTTCGCTAGACCCTCCATATAAAACAGGATATCTATGAGGAGCAACTAAACCATTACGAGACAAAATCATAGGTCTTTTTGAATTATTTCTTCCACTATCCAAATACATATAGTGATCTAATGCCCATAATTTAGAAATATCATCTCTACAAGCACTATCATTCCAAAAGAAATCAACTCCTAATTGTTCTAATGGATGTAAAAATACTTTAAATAAAACATCCAACAATTTAGGATTAAGTGGATCAAATAATATAACTTTAGAATCTAATATCTCTAAATACTCACTAGCAGGTTTATAATAAGCTTCATGTGGATAAAAACCATTCATAGGATCAACAACTAATCCAACTTTTATTCCTTTGGAATGAAGTTTCTGAATTGTTTCCTCTGGTTTATTAAATAGCGCATTATTGAAAGTATAACCAGACTTTAAGTCTTTATAATCTCCAATATTTCTATAATGCCAATCATGATCAAATAACAAGACAGATAAAGGAATCTTTTTCTTTTCAAAATTCTTAATTAATTCATTTACAGAATTATCATCATAAGTAACATTTCTACTCCACCAGTTACCTAAAGCATATCTAGGTATCATTGCAGGAGAACCAGTCATTTTAAAATAATCAAATAAAGCTTGTTTAAAATCTCTATCATACATAAAAACATATATATCAGTATGACCATTTATAGGCTCTAATAAAGTACCATCCTGTACTATTATTCTACTATTACTATCATCAAAAGAAGCAAAACCATCTAAAGAAAATAATCCTCTTTGGAATCTTTTATCTATAGGAACATCATCAGATACTATATTTCCACCCATATTTCTAACTTCTGGATGACCGTAGTACCAGTCTTTTTGTCTATCTTTATCACGACTTCGTAAAGTTATTTTTAAATTTTTAGCAGCATCCACATGTCCACCAACAAAAGGTTGTCCTTTAACATAAGTTAAAACAAAATACTTAGTAGTTATTTGTAATACTGAATCATTTTGTTCCGCAACAAAATCAGGAACACATATGTTCCTTCTTCTTACAAATTGTGTAGGATTATCAACAAATTGATTTGTAGTAGAATATTCAAGTCTTATACATCTATCAGAGATAACAGATATACGATAATTAGGGCCTTGATAAATATTTTTATCTTCACTCTTACTCTTAGCTATATCTACTTCAAATTGTTTACCTAGTGGATACATATAAACACCCTCTTATTCTTATAAATATAATAACATAAATAAATACTTATTCCAACAATTAATCATCTAAAAAAGTAGCATAGTATTCTTCAAAAGACATACTATTTTCATGCATATAAGTAGCTATTTTTACACCAACATATCTATAATGCCATGGCTCATTATTAATACCAGTATAAGGAATATATTTCTTAGGATATCTCATAATAAATCCATACTTATAAGCATTATCTTGCATCCAAACATACTCTTTAGAATTAGCAAATATACTAACAGAAGTACTTCCAATATCTAATCCTAAACCAGTTTGATGTTCAGAAAAACCTGGAGCTGCAACATATCTTTTAACATAATCTTCTCCATATAACCTAGAATAGGTATCGCATAATTCAACTTGATCTTCATAGCTTCTATATGCAGAATTTATTATGATTCCATATCCATCATTTTTAGCAGCATTATACATTTCAATAAAAGCATTTAAAACAACTTTATTAGTATATAATTCATTAGAAGAAGAATAAGGCTTTTCAATCTCAACTAAATCATTAGGAACAAAATCTTCTGATAATTTTCTATGTTTATTAACTAACATATCATAACTAAATTCAGTAATATCAGTATAATCAGTATAATCTTCTTTATCCAAATCAAGATTAACTATTAAAACAGTTTCCTCATCATCTTCTCCAGTTTCATCAGAATAAGCTATATATCTATCATAATTTCTTAATTTAGCATAAGAAACACTATAAAATTCTTCTAGATATTTTACTTTATCCCTTTTAGCAAATGAACATACATCATCATCATTACCATGAGCTAATATCATATTAATATTAGATATAGAATAACCTTTCTCAATTAATAAATTAATATTTTTTATTAAGTGTTCTTGATCAACATATTTTATATCTCTATATTTTTCTAAATAATCAGGATTATAATACTCACTACTAAAAGCAGCATTTAATGTTTTATTTTCTCCAACACTTTGAATATATTTTTTTAAATTATGAAATAATATATAATTACTAGAATCTTCACTATATCCAATCTTAGAAATGACATTAATTTCATGTCTATAAAAAAGAAAAAGAATAAGTAATATACAAAATATTATTCCAATATATTTAAATATTTTTATAACAGATGACTTAATTTTTAACTTTTTTACCTTAGTCATTATACTTCACCTACTATATAGAGTATACCATACATTTATTGATTATAAAGCGTTTTTATGATACAATTTAGTCGATTTGTATTAAGTGAGGTGTTGATATGAAAGCTTTAATTCTATCAGGAGGAGGATCCAAAGGATCATATCAAATAGGAGTATGGAAAGCCCTAAAAAAACTACATATTAAATTTGATATAGTAACAGGAACATCTTCAGGAGCTATAAATGGAGTACTAATAACACAAAATTCATACTTTAAAGCATTAAGCATTTGGAAAAAACTAAGTTATAAAAATATCTTTGGAGATGAATTTACAAATAGTAATGAAATTAAAACTTTATATAAAACATTTGCTAAAAACTTTATATCAGATGGCGGAACAGAAGTTAATGAACTACATGAATTAATAAAGAAAAATATTAATATAAATAGATTTTATAAATCAAAGATTAATTATGGATTAGTAACATTTAACTTAAGTACTATGAAACCAATTCAATTAGAAAAAAAAGATATTCCAAAAGATTTAATTAGTGATTACGTATTAGCTTCAGCTTCATGTTTTCCAGCATTTAAGAAAATGAATATTGAAGGTAATGACTACATTGATGGTGGATATTACGATAATATACCAATTAATCTAGCAATCAGCATGGGAGCAGATGAAGCTATAGTAGTAGATTTATCATCTATAGGATTAAAGAAAAGACCTAAGAAAAAGATAAAGACTATTACTATTAAACCAAATAATCAATTAAGTAACTTCCTATTATTTGATAAAGATGCATCTAGAAAAAACATGAAGTATGGATATAATGATACATTAAAAGTATTCAATAAATTAGAAGGTAATAAATATACATTTAAACTAAATGAAATAAAAAAATTTGAAGAATTATACTTAGATAATTATAAAAAAATACTATATAGAATTTTCGATACTAAAGAACAAGTTGAAAAATTTAATAGATTAATAAAAATAGAAACAAAAGAAAAATTGAAAAGAGAATTAGTTAATCTTGTAATCGAAGATATAGGATATAAATATAATATTGATGATACTAAAATATATACATGTTATAGTTTTAATAAAGAATTAATTAAAAAAGTTGTAAAAGATCTAAGAAAAGAAAAAGATGATAGTATTCTATACTTTTATAGATTACTACAAGAAGAAGAATATAGAACCATAAAAAAAGAAGCAATCATAAGACCATTTGACTTATTAAGAGCAATCTATATCTATTCAGTTATGGAGTAATTATGAACAAATTTAAATACTCAAATACTAATAAAAGATATCATACTTTAGATTATCACTATAAGCAAAAATATAATTCAAAAATTTTTAAAGTGAGTTTAAATGGTGGATTCACATGTCCGAATATAGATGGAACAGTAGGATATGGTGGATGTATTTATTGTTCTAAAACAGGTAGTGGCGAATTTGCAGGAAACATAAAAGACGATATAGAACAGCAATTCAATAAAGTAAAAGAAACTATGCATAAAAAATGGCCTAAAGCAAAATATATAGCTTATTTTCAAGCTAGAACAAATACCTATGCCAAAGTAGAAAGATTAAAGGAACTATATGAAAAAGCATTAAAACAAGACAATGTAGTAGGTATTAATATAGCAACAAGACCAGATGCAATATCAGATGATTGTCTTGAATATTTAGAAGAGTTAAATAAAAGAACAGATGTAACAATAGAATTAGGACTACAAACAATAAAAGAAGAAACAACAAAACTAATAAATAGATGCCATTCACTAGAATGTTTTGAAAATATGGTAAAAGAACTAAGAAATAGAAATATAGATGTTGTTGTTCATATTATAAATGGACTACCATATGAAACAAAAGAAGATATGTTAAATACTGTTAGATATTTAAATAAGCTAGATATTCAAGGAATAAAAATACATATGCTAAGTGTATGTAAAGACACTCCATTAGAACTAATGTATAAAGAAAAGAAATTTCATATACTTACAAAAGAAGAATATATAGATATTGTAATAAGTCAATTAGAATTATTAAGGGATGAAATAGTAATACATAGAATAACAGGAGATCCTAAAATAGAAGATTTAATAGAGCCAACATGGCTAGTAAAGAAATTCTGCGTATTAAATGATATAGATAAAGAAATGGTAAAAAGAGATACATATCAAGGAATATATGCAAACAATTAATTATTATATAATAATAAATACTATTACATTCATTATATATGGGCTAGATAAATATTTAGCCATAAAAAAACTATATAGAATAAGTGAAAAAATACTTCTATTATTATCTATATTAGGTGGATTTATAGGAGCCTTAATTAGTATGTGTTTATTTCACCACAAAACAAAAAAAGTAAAATTTATCATCATAAATATTACTTCTTTAATAATTCACATTATCTTAATAATATAAAAGCATCACAATTGTGATGCTTTTTTTATTTATCTTTATTTGTAGTTTCTTTTAAAACAGTACCAATAGTAGCTAAGCTCTGTAATTCACTTGGAACTATAATCTTAGTAGATTGTCCATTAGCAACATTTACTAAAGCTTCATAACTCTTTAATTTTAATACTGCTTCATCCATTTTAGCTTCTTTTAATAATTTTAAACCTTGAGCATTAGCTTCTTGGATTTTAACAATAGCTTCAGCTTCACCTTCAGCTTCACGAATTTTAGCTTCTCTTTTAGCATCAGCTCTTAAAATTGTACTTTCTTTTTCACCTTCAGCAGTAAGAATAGCAGCTTTCTTTTCTCCTTCTGCTCTTAGAATAGCTTCACGTCTTTCACGTTCAGCTCTCATTTGTTTTTCCATAGCTTCTTGAATATCTCTAGGAGGTAAAATATTTTTAACCTCTACACGATTAACTTTAATTCCCCATGGATCAGTAGCTTCATCTAAGATAGATCTCATCTTAGTATTAATAACATCTCTACTAGTTAAAGTTTCATCAAGTTCTAGTTCACCGATAATATTACGAAGTGTAGTAGCAGTTAAGTTCTCAATAGCACTTACAGGATTTTCTACACCATAAGTATATAACTTAGAATCAGTAATTTGAAAATATACAACAGTATCAATTTGCATAGTAACATTATCTTTAGTAATAACAGGTTGAGGAGCAAAGTCCTTAACAATTTCTTTTAAACTAACAACATTAGCGATTCTTTCAAAAAATGGAATAACATAATTTAATCCAGTTTGCATAGTTCTATGATATGCACCTAATCTTTCAACAACATAAGCTTTTGATTGTGGAACAATCTTAACTCCTGATACAAATATAACAATAATAACAATAATAATAATTAAACCTAAAGTCATTTATTTTTCCTCCTTCTTAACAATTAGTTTAACTCCATCTATCTTTTCTACAATAATTGGATCTCCAACTTCTAGTTTTTCATCACTTATTGCAGTCCAAATAGTTCCTAAAACCTTAACCTCTCCTCTTTCTTTCGGTGTAATTCTTTTAACTACATCTCCTTTTTTACCAATAAACCTATCAGAATTTGTAGGTTCAAACTTATTTGCTTTTAATTTCTTAACTATTGGCTTAGTTAACAATAAGCTGATAATACTAACAACTATAAATGAGATAACTTGTATAACAATAGAATCAGTAAACATAGAAACAAATAACGATATTAAAGCTCCACAAGCAAACCATATAGTAACGAGATTAACAGTTATTATTTCAATAAAAACAAATAATAGAAATAATAGTCCCCATACCATTGACACCTTTATCACCTCTTTAGCCATATAATATCACAAAAGACTAAAATCATCAATAATCTAAAAATTTCTACTTGAATAGACTTAAAAATTATAATATAATTTGATTAGAGTAGAATAGGAGCTAAAAGATTATATGGATTACAAAAGAAAAAACAAAAAACTAAGAATAATCTCATTAACTTTAGCATGTTGGGGTTTGCTACTAATAGGTAGTGGTATAGCAATGACTAAACACGAAACAACAGTAGTTCAACGTACATATTCTTTAAGTGTGCATCAAAGTAAAGTAGCAGAATCAAAAACAAACGAAATAAAATTAAAAGATATGGAATCAGAAATAAACAATCCTATCAGTGTTAATATAAAAGATTATTTAGAAAATTCAGATAAAATAGAGCAAAACATAATAAATGCTTTAAAGTTAGATACATCTAAAGTTAATATCCAAGAAGCAGGAACATATACATATACAGTTACATATAAAAAGAAAAAATATAATGGAACATTTACCATTAAACAAAAAGAGTTACCTAAATTAGCATTAACACTAAAAGCATTAAAAATTAAAAAAGGTTCTCAATTAGAAACAAGTTTAAATACATATATAAATCAAACATTGACAGAAGAAATTGCTAATAACATTACACTTGATTTAAGTTCAGTAAAAACTGATGTTGTAGGTTCATACCAATATTCAGTAACATATAATAATCAATTATATACATCAACAATTGAAGTATATGAACCACAAACAAGTCCAGTAATAATAACACCTAATAGTGATACTGAAACTAAAGAGGAACCTAAAGAAGAGCAAAAACAACCAGAAACACCTACACCTGACCCAACAACTGAAAGCGAACAATAAAAAAGATCTAGATATTTCTAGATCTTTTTTTTATGATAGTCCAACTATGTTATTATCAATAACATCAATTTTCTCATAACTTGGTCTCTTAGATAAACCTGGCATAGTCATAATACTACCTAGATAGATAGTTATTATTTCTGCTCCATTAAATATTTCAACATTCTTTACAGTAATAGTAAAATCTTTAGGAGCACCAACTAATTTAGGATCATCAGAGAATGAATATTGAGTTTTAGCTATACATACAGGATAATTACCATAACCATACTCTTCTATCTTCTTAATCTTATCTAAAGATAAATCAGTATATTCTATGTTACCAGCATGATATATATTCTTAGCAACACATTCTATTTTTTCTTTAATAGAAAGATTATCACCATATAAAACATGGAAATTACTCTTCTTTTTACATAAATCAACTACTTTTTCTGCTAAATCAACAGCTCCTTTACCACCATCAACATAAGCTGTTGATAAACTAAATTCAACGCCTTTATTATTGCAGAAATCTCTAACTATATTGATTTCATCTTCAGTATCAGTAGTAAATTTATTCAAACATACAATAACATCTACTCCATATTGTTTAAGATTATCGATATGTGTATCTAAGTTTTCAAGCCCTTTCTTTAGTGCATCATCATTTTTTAAGAATACATCATCCTTAGAAACACCACCATGATACTTCATAGCTTTTATAGTTGCAACTAAAACAATAACATTAGGTTTTAAATTGGCTTTTCTACACTTAATATCTAAAAATTTTTCAGCACCTAAATCTGCTCCAAAACCAGCCTCAGTAACTACATAATCTGCTAATCCTAATCCTAACCTTGTAGCAACTATACTATTACATCCGTGAGCAATATTAGCAAAAGGACCACCATGAATAATAGCAGGAGTTCCCTCTAAAGTTTGAACTAAATTTGGTTTAAAAGCATCTTTTAAAAGAGCAACCATAGATCCTTCAATACCTAAAGATTTAGCATAAATAAATTCATCTTTACTATTAGTACCTATAATAATATTACCTAATCTTCTTTTTAAATCATCTAAAGAAGTAGCTAAACAAAACAATGCCATTATTTCACTAGCAGCAGTAATAGAGAATACTTCATCTCGATCGCCTTTACTACTTTTTAAAGTAACATCTCTTAATGCTCTATCATTACAATCTAAACACCTATGAAAGCGAACTGTTTGAATATCAAGCTCATTACCAAAGTAAATGTGATTATCTATAGCGGAACATAACAAATTATTTGCAGATGTAATAGCATGAAAATCTCCAGTAAAATGAAGGTTAATATCTTCCATAGGAACTACTTGACTATATCCACCACCAGTAGCGCCACCTTTAATACCAAAAACAGGTCCCATAGAAGGTTCTCTTAATACAGCAATGCTTTTCTTTTTTATGACTCTTAAGGCATCAGCTAATCCAATTGAAACTGTTGTTTTACCTTCTCCCAAAGGAGTAGGAGAAATAGCAGTAACTAATATTAATTTACTAGATCCACCATCTATTTCTTTTAAAATCTTACACTTATCAACACCATATAAAGCTAAATCAGATTCAACAAGACCAACTTTCTTAGCAATATCCCTAATGTCCTCTTTTTTATAATTTCTTGCGATTTCAATATCTTCCATTTAATCACCTCAGTGAAATTATATCATAAAACTATTAAACTTGATAATTAATATCATAATATTCATAAAAATCAATCAAGCATTAAAAAGAAATAAAAAAATCATTTAATAAAACCTTCAATTATTGTAAAAGAACGATTTTACAATAAAAAAACTAAATGCTATTATCGTAACCATTAAGAAAAAGGAGGCATTAAATGAAAAATAAAATATATTTCTTAATAACATTAATTGCAATAATTATGAGTATAAACATCAATGTATATGCAAAAGAAAAAGGATTCTATGAAGGAGAATATATAGATAATATATATATGAATAAGATAATGAGTAATGATCCATCAACTATATACTATCAAAAAGCAAGATTCTTTAGAGATAAAGAAACAAATGAATTTGTATATTGTATAGAGCCCCAGGCATTCTTTAATGAGAATTCTAACTATAGTGAAGTAACTCCACCATTAAATGATATCAATATACAAATGATAAAAGCCTATGCTTATTATGGATATAACTATCCAGGACATGAAGATAAAAAATGGTATGCTATAACTCAATTATTAATATGGCAAGCAGCAGATCCAACAGGAAAATTTTATTTCACAAATGGATTAAATGGTAATAGAATTGATATCTATCAAAATGAGATAAACGAATTAAAGAATCTAGTAAACAAACATTATACTAGACCAAACTTAACTGAATTACCTAGAACTCTAGAGGAAAAAAATTATATAGAAGTAAATGATTTAAATTCTGTAATAAGTAATTATAATACAAATATAGGAACTATAGAAGGTAATAAATTGATACTTAAAGATTTAAAAGAAGGAACATACAATATAGTTTTAACAAGAGTAAGTAATAAATATAATAAAGATATAAAAATATATGAATCAATAAATAGTCAAAATTTAATAACACAAGGAAATTTAGAAGATATAGTAGCATCTAAAAAAATATATGTTAAAAAAACAAATCTAACTATAAATAAGATAGATGAAAATACCAATTCGAATAAAACAACAGGAGAAGCAAAAATAGAAGGAACTATAATAGAAATAAGCAATAGTAATTCTATAATAAAAAAGATTAAACTAGATGATACAGGCACATACAGTATAGACAATTTACCATTCGGTAAATATAAAATCAAAGAAACAAAACCTGGAGAAGGATATAATATTAATGATTCTGAATATGAAATAACAATTGATTATAATAATCCAAACGCAATAGTAGAAATAAAAAACAAAGTTATAGAACAAAATATAACAATACATAAAACTTATGGAGACGAAAAAGAATTATTAGATGAAGAAAACATTTCATTTGATATTTACAATTCAAATAATGAATTAGTAGATACAATAACAACAGATTCAAAAGGTATAGCAAATATTATTCTTCCATATGGAAATTACTACATAAAACAGGTTAATACAAAAGAAGGGTATAAATATGTAGATCCAATAGAATTAAATGTAAATACAAATGATTCAATATCATTAGAGTTAAAAGATATAAAAATACCAGAAAAGAAACCAATTATAAATAATGAGAAAACGATAGTTATAGAAGTACCTAATACTTATAAGAAATCACTTATAGAAATAATAATAAATATATTAAAGGACTTAATATATGATAAAAAATATAATTAAAATAACATTAATATTAATAATTTACTTAATAAGCTGCTATTACATATATAAAAGTGACAAAGTA
>JAFWRK010000045.1 GCA_017519965.1 Bacilli bacterium | reverse complement strand
TATATTTTTTGTATTCCATTCACTTATTGATGATATATCTGTTAAGTTATTAAAATCTTTAAAAAGTTGATATGCACCATTTAATCTTACATCATCTGATTCACTATACCAATATATACTATTATTGTCGTACCACATATATATTGGATACTTAGAATTATCTGCCGATACAATATTATCTTCTGTTGGTGTTATTGATAGACTACTTGCTTTCTTAATTTTTTGAATATTTGAGGCATTTCCTGCTAATTCAATCATTTTTTCATTTAAATCCCTACTCCAACAGAATTCAGAATAATTATGCTTTTCTGCTTTCTGATATGTACATGTAAAATACAATTCTATTGTTTGATCGCTATCTGGTAAGTATTCTTCTTCAATATCTCTTTCATATTCAATCTTTACTTTATATGTTTTAGTTGTGTTTCTATCTAAATAATCACTGTAAGATATTGAATCTCCATTTAAATATGTTATTGTATAATTAAGATAATCACTTTCTGGACTATTTAAATTAGTTTTATTTTTAAAATCTATTATTGCATCTAGTGTTCCATCATTTACTACATCAACAGTAAATTCATAATAATCACCGGGCATTTCTAGTGTTACTGAATAATTTACTGTTAACTTGTCATTACTAATAGTTGGATAAATATCATTTTGAGATAATTCTACGCTTCCTTCACTTACTTGAATATTATCAAAATATATATTCCAAGTGTTTCCTTTAGCATTTAATACTCCATTGATATTTAGATTTGTTGATAAATAAGCAAATCCTATGCTAATGAATAATATTAGTATTATGAATAATCTTTTTATATTTAATCTTCTCATATAATTCACCTAATAAGACCCTTCTACTAATACATTATTTGCATAATAGTTATTTATCTTTTTATCACCATCTATAATTACAAAATCATAATAATCATCTTCACCTGTATATGGCTCTATTTTAATTAATTCTTTAAATCCATTAAGTGTTTTAACTGAATCTCCTACTAGTGGTGTTTTATAACCGTTTCTATTAGTATATGATTTCCATCCAGTAGTAGTATATATTGGATGATAGTCTGTTACATCTAAGTATGTATTGTCACTAAAATAATATTTTACAAAACTATCTGCTTTTTTGTGGATGAAAATCTTATGTACTTTGCCTTCTTTTTCACTGTTTGTTTCAAAGTCATGGTATACAATGCTATCATTTATATTAATATCTTTAGCCATTTTTGTATCTCCATTTAAATTAATTATGATATTACTTTCTGGTGATACGCACTCTGCCCATCCCAAATAGTATGTATTACCTTCGATTATTTCTTCTTGAAGATCTTGAGTCATCCATCCATCTTCTAAGTTTACGCTACCATATCCTGTTTTTTTTACAGATTTTGTATTGCATTCAGGATTATCAATCCATTCTTCCCATGTAGAACCTTCTATAAAATTAAATGTAAATAGTACATTTCTTCCTTGCATTTTGAATTGCTTTATTTCTGGTATATCTTGAGCATTACTATCTGCTTGTTTATAATTTAATGTTACATTAAAGTTTATTTCAGAATCTGTAGCTTTTAAATCATCTTTATCAATATCTTCTTTATACTTTACATAAACTACAATCTTTTTAGTTTCACCTGCTCTTAAAACATCATATTGATTAATTTCTCTTCCATAGTCATAAGTAACTCTATAATCAATAAAACTACTATAACTTGTTAGTCCTTCGACATTTAATGAATCTACCATAGCATCTATAGTTCCTTCATTTACTATATCGGCTGTAAATTTATAAAAATCTCCAGGTTCACTTAGTGTTACTTCAAAATTAATAGTTAATCCATCTACACTAATAGCTGGAGCTGAATCACCTGTACTTAATGCTACACTTTTTTTATTTACTTCTACATTTTCAAAATGTACATCCCAACTATTACCTTTTATAAAACTAGATCCGGATATATTTAGGTTTGTACTAAGATAAGCAAATCCCATACTTATAAAAAGCAATAAAAATAATAATAGATATTTTTTCTTTTTCATACTCTCACCTATTTTAATTGTAACATAAATTGTTTAATTTTTATTTTTTTTTGCAAAAAAAAAAATCAAACTAGTTTTAGTTTGATTAAATAACATATGGTAGCGAAAGAGGGGATCGAACCCCCGACCTTTCGGGTATGAACCGAACGCTCTAGCCAGCTGAGCTACTTCGCCATTTCTTATCGAACATTTAGATTATATCAAATAATAATTATAAATTCAAGTATTAATTTTATAATATTGATTTTATTATGAATTTTTGATATAATATGTAGCCATCTCGGGAGGATTATACATGAAAATATATTCTGGTGATATCAAATTATTATATATATCAGGTTTAAATAATAAATCTATTAATAACTTATCTATTAATGAAGATTGTTTAGATATAGTATTAAATGATGAAACTGTATTAATGAAAGATGCTAAATTCTATTATAACTGGACTGGTAGATTAATTAATATTGAAACTGATAATTATATAGAATCTAGGTATGATGCTGAACTATTAATTAGAGAACTTGGAATTAATTCTGCTAGATATGTTGATTATAATAATTTAAAACTAGATAAAGATATTAATAAAAAAGAATTTAAACAATTAAAGAAAGAATTAAAAAAATAAAAAGGCTTAATAAAAAGCCTTTTTTTGTTTAATCTTTTGATTATCTTTTAAAGTATATAGATAGTTACTTGGATCTTCTATTGTTTCTTTTGTAATTGTCATATCCTTATACTTTCCTCTATTGTTTAATGCATCTCCAAATGATTTATTAGTTATTTCTGATATAATTCCTGTTAGTGCTCTAGCTCCTGCTTTGCTTTTTACTGCTTTAGATGCAGCATAGTCTTTTACATCATCATTTATATTTAATTTTACTCCTACTGCTTTATATCTTTCTTTTTCTAATTTTATTGGAGATACTGATGAATTATCCATTATATTTAACATGTCTTCTTTATTAAGATCTCTTAATCTAATAATTGATGGAAATCTACCCATAAACTCTCTAGTCATCATTCCTTTATCTACAAAGTCTTCTAGAGATGGTTTGTATGGTTTCTTTACTTCGTGTCCAAAGCCTATTCCATGTTCAAATTCTCTATCATATACATCTGTAAATGCTCCACCTGCTATTACTATCATTTTAGATGTATCTATTTCTACTCTTTCAGCTAAACCACTTTGAGATGGAGTTGCATTATACTTTGTACCATCTAAGAATTTTAATAACATATTTAGTACTCCTTGTCCTCCTACATCATCTTTATTCTTAGATCCTTTTTTATCTATTTCATCAAAGAATACTATAGCACTTTCTGTTTTTTCTTTATCTTTATTACACTTTACGTATAATTTCCATAGTACTTGTTCTAGACTTTCTCCTACATATCCTTGTGTAGTTATTTGATTTGTATCTATTGATAAGAATGGTCTATCTAATAGTCTTGCTAATTCTTCTGCAAGTAATGTTTTACCTACACCTGTATTACCTACTAGTAGAATACCTTTCATATTAATATTTTCTTTATTAAATTGATCTAGATTTCTTTTTGCATATTCTATTACTAATTTAGCTGCTGCCTCATCTTGAGCAATTACTTTTTTCTTTATTTCTTTTAATACTTCTGATGGTTTAATTATTCCATCTGCATAATAGAATCTTGATTCTTTTTTCTCTTCATTATGAGTAACTGAATCATCTTCTTTTATTTTCTTTTCACTAACATCTATTATCTTTCTTATTCTCTTCTTAAGACTTGTTAGATTTCTTTTTAGTTCTATTAATTCTTCTTTAGTATATTCATTATTTTTTATAGAATTTAGAATTTCTTGCTCATCGATTTGATTATTAAAATCTATTTCTTTAGCTTCAGCATCAACATCTACACTATTTTTCTTTTCATTGTAGCTTTTTACTATCTCATCATGATTAAGTTTTAATATTACATATTTTCCTTGTTCATTTACTGAAGTTAAATAAAAGAACTTTGATTCTTCCATATCATAACTATCTAATAAGTCTTGAATATCTGCAGTTTTAGAATCAGTATATTGTTCATATGCTTTATCTATATTTATTATATTTCCTGCTATATACGGATTTTGTCCATATGATGCTTCTTCTGAATCAATTGTTGGATATTCTCTACCTTGATCATCATGAAATATACCAGTTTCTTTATCGTAGTTTCCTACTAATAAGTTTATATAAGTCAATATTGATGTTTCTTCATCTAAGTAAGTTCTATTTAATAAACTTGCTAAACTTCTACTCTCTTCTTCATTATCCATGTCTAAATACCCCCTAGGATGCCTTATATGATTTAAATATAATTAAAAAACCGTTCTATTGTCAACGGTTTATACATATTTTTACTTATTTTATTGATTCAAGTGCTAATTCTATCATTTTGTTAAATGAATTTTGTCTTTCTTCGCTAGTTGTTTCTTCGTGTGTTATTAGATTATCAGATACTGTAAGTATAGCTGATGCTTTCTTATTTAACTTCTTAGCATTACTAAATAAAGCAAATGTTTCCATTTCTGTTGCTATACAATTATAGTTTTCTCTTAAATAATCTATGTCTACATGATTATAAAATACATCTGTACAATAGACATTAGCATAATTTACATCAATTTTTAATTTATTAGCTGTATCTAGTATTTGTTTATTTAGATTATTGTTACTAGGTAATATATTATTTACTTCATCAGTTAATTCTTCTAAATAATTGGATTTAGAATAACTATTATCTACTAACACTATTTCATATAAATCTAGGTCTTTAGCAAAGGCTCCACAACTACCTACTCTTATTATTTCTTCTACATCATAGAAATTAAATAATTCATAAGAATAAATTCCCATACTAGGGTTACCCATACCTGATGAGAATACTGTTACTCTTTTTCCTTTATAATATCCAGTGTATGCTAATTGATTCCTTACTTCATTTACTAATTTATAATCTGTTAAATACTTTTCTGCTATCATTTTAGCTCTTAATGGATCTCCAGGCATAATTACTATTTTTGCTATATCTTCTTTACTTGATTCTATATGTGGTGTCATAATACCTCCTATTTTCTTATTATTAATAATGATTCATTATATTCTTTTACTGCTTTTATTACATCTTGTCTATATTTTTTATCTAAATAAAAGTAATAAAAATCATCTGTTAAAAAGTTAAGTGAATACTTTCCTATTGCTAAGGCTCTTATATGAGTCCAGCCTAATGTAATACATTGATCATCATCTAAATAGAAAGATATTCCTTTTTCATTTATTTCTAGTTCGTTTTCATCTCTTAATACAAAACATGTAGCAAATAATAATGGATATAATATATTAATAATCATAAATATAAATGCTAATGTTGCTAAGCATGTTAAAAATATTGATAATCTACAATAATATAAATTATTAATTATTAATGTTAATGTTAAAAATGTTGTTACTATTATAAGCTGTAATATAGATATTGTAGTATAGCTTAAATACTTTACTCTCTTACTTCTTATTATATTTTCTCTATTTAGAGCTATTCCCATTGAATCATTAAATACTTTAAAACTATTTTTATTTTTAATATTATATTTTATTCTCATCACACTAGTCTCCTATCATATTCATTATATCAAAGATAAATTAAAAATACTACTTCAAAAGTAGTATTTTATTTACATGTTTTATTGATAATATCTTTATATTGTTCTACTAATTTATTTAGACTTTCTACTGTTATATGTTCATCTATTTCATGAGCTGTTACTGGTCCTACTCCTAGTATTATTCTTTTTGTTTTATCTATAAATGATGCTTCAGTCATGAAACTTGCACTATTTTTCTCCTTAATAAATTCTACTTCATTATCAAATGGACATATATCTTCATCTATTTCATATCTAGCATAATACTTTTTACATAATTCATCTATCTTTTCTAATATTATTTTTCTATGTTCTTCAAATGATAATCTAAAATCAACATATGAGTAACATTCTTTTGCTACTGAGTTTATGGCACTTCCTCCATTTAATAGACCTATATTCATTGTTGTATATGGTACTTCATAGATATCTTTTTCTTTTATCTTAATAATATTATTATAGAAATCTTCAAGTTCAGATAAAAGTTTAATCATTAAACTATTAGCACTTCTTCCTCTATCTGTTCTAGATGAATGTACTTTTATACCTTCTGTATATATTTTTAGTGATAATAACCCTTTACAAGCAGTACATGCTCTATTATCAGTTGGTTCTCCAAATATCATATACTCTGGATAATTCTTTTCTTTATTTACTACTTCGTATATTCCACTAAAGCCTATTTCTTCATCATAAGTTATATATACTTTGATACCTTTAGATAATTTTGATAAATCTGTTTCTTCTAAAGCTTTTAGAAAAGCTGCTATTCCACCTTTCATATCACTAGTTCCTAATCCATATAATATGCCATTTTTATTAACTAGTTCATGAGGATTAGTCTTCCATCCCTCTATATATTCTACTGTATCACTATGTCCTAAGAATCCTAATCCATAATTATCTTTATATGACATAATTAATATCTTTGATCTATATTCTTTTTTAAATCCTAGATTAGATAGATAATCTTCTATAAAATCTAGGATTTCTTTATTACCTTTATCATTTATAGTATCAATATTTACTAACTTTTCTAATAATTCTATAGTTGTCATAATACACCTACTTTTTTGTTTTAATCTTTCCTACTTCATTTATTAGATATTTATCATAATAAACTTCTATTCCTTTTTCAATTAGTTCTATATTAAATTCTTTACTAGATAGTACTTCACCATCAATATTACAATCTATTGTTTCATTACTTCTTACAGTTAATTTATTTGCTTGATATTTTTTTATATCTTTAGACTTTTCATGTCCTCCTTTTTTCATAGATATTATTAATTTAGCTGTTTTTACTTTGTTTATTTTAGGTACTAGGTATACATCTAGTAATCCATCATCTAATTTAGCATTATATCCTACTTTATATCCTCCACCATAATATCTACCATTACATACTACTACGGTTGTAAAGTCATCTTTAATATCTTGATTATTTATTAATATTTCTAGATTTCTAGGTTTATATTTGATGAAATTATATAATAGTGACATATTATATCGTTGTTTTTCTGGTATTATTTTAGAATGGACTATATCATTATTATTTCCTATATCAGCATCTATACCAAAACATGCAATATTAATAAAATGTTTATCATTTATTTTTACTAAATCTATCTTATTTATACCGTTTTCTAATAATTCTTTATTTGTTTTATAAAAGTCATTACCTGTTCCATATGGAATATAACCTAAGACATTTTTAGTACCTACTATACTATTTAGTACTCTATTAATTGTTCCATCTCCACCTACTGCTATTATTACATTTTTACTATCTTTATATTTTTTTAAAATATCTTCTGTAGAATTATCTTTATCATTTACTTCAATTACATAGTTTATTTTTCTTCTTTTAGAAATTTTTTCTAACTTTACTCTTAGTTTTTCTGTATTTTCTTTTAAACTAAACCTATTAAGTAGAAACACATACTTCATACTATCACCTTTATTAAATTATATCATATTAGTTCTTTAATTAATTATTTCTTTATTATATAATTAAATATATTTATAGGAGGATTTATGAAGATAAAGAAACTTATTGGTAAAAGAGAAATTAATAAACGAGTTAATGAACTAGCAGAACAAATTAATAATGATTATAAAGGTAAAGATATAGAAGTTGTATGTGTCTTAAGAGGAGCAGTTATTTTTACTGTAGAATTATGTATGAAGATTAAATCTAATACTAGATTAAACTTTATAGAAATATCTAGTTATGAAGGAACTGATAGTACTGGAAATATTAAAATCAATAAAGATTTGACTGAGTCTATTACTGATAAAGATGTTTTGATTATTGAAGATATAATTGATACTGGAAGAACTCTTAGCTTTTTAAGAGAATATTTAATAAAGAAAAACCCTAAATCATTAAAGATTTGCACTTTAGTTGATAAGAAGGAAAGAAGAGTTGTTGATGTTCCTATTGATTATAATGGTTTTACTATTCCAGATAAATTTATAATTGGACACGGTTTTGACATAGATAATGATTATAGAAATATGAATGATATTTGTTATATAGAAAAATAAAAGTCAGATTTATATCTGACTTTTATCTTGTATGGCCATTAAATTTTCCGTCTTCTCCTTTAGAAAAACCGTATTTTTCTTGAGAGATAGTGCCTCCTCTTTTAAGACCTTCATGCTTAGATTTATTTAACCATTCTTTTGTGTAATTCATTAGATTTTCTATATTCTCTCTTTTAACATATCCATCTGTTACTAAATCTTCATAATAATCTGGTCTATTTAAGTATCTTTGAATTGTAGATCTAGGTACTCCTGTTTTTTCTTCTATCTCTTTTATATTTGAACAATCTTTCATTGATTTCAATACTGATGACATTTTTTGTAATCGTTCTATTCTTTGACTTTCACTTTCCATATTATCACTCATTTCTTGTATTCATACTATCATATTTTTGTTTTTTTGTCATTTAAAAAGAGCAGTCACCTACTCTTTTTAAAAAATTAATATATTGGAAAGGAGGTCCAATATGGAAATCTATTTCTTGTCAGGGATACAAGAAACGGTTTAATCTATATAAACAACCTATAGTTGTTAATTGTTGACTACAAACTCTTTAGATACTGATACTCCATTTGGAGCTGTTGCAGTAATAATTACTTTTCCTGGAGCATGAGCAAATACTGTTCCACCTTGTCTAACTTCTAGGATGTTATTATCTGTACTTGTCCATTTTATATTATAGTAATCATTTGCTCCTTCTGGATTAATACTAAGATGTATTTTCCCTACTCCACCTGGTTTTAAGTTAGATGTATAATAGTCGAAATTCATTGAAGTTATTGCACATGATGGTATTACTTTAACTTTTATTGATGCTTCAACATTATTCTTACCTACTAAAACTTTAACTGTTCCTTCACCTACAGATTTAGCAGTTATTGTTCCATTACTAGAAATCTCTGCTATTCTGTAATCAAATCCTATCCAAGTTGGTTTTACTATCTCTGTTGTATCCGTTGGATTAACAGTTAATGTTGGAGTAAATTTTTCACCTACCTTTAGAGTTATCTCTTTTTTATCTAAACTAACACTTGTTATGTATTTATTTGTATCTTTTATTTCTTCTTTTTGCTCTTGCTTAGGTTCTTCATGATGCTCTTCTGGTTTTGTTTCTTCTTTTATTTCAGGTTTTGTCTCTTGTTGTGTTTCTTTCTTTTTCATAACAATTATTTCTACTTCATCACTTGTTTTCTTAGATGATACTGTTACTTTTACTTTACCCTCTTTTAATGCTTTAATATTACCTTTACTATCTATTGATAGTATACTTGCATTAGATGATTTGTATTGTACTTCTTCTGTTGCTGTTTTTGGATAGATAGATGTTGATATCTTACCTGTTTCTCCAATATATAATGTATTAGGACAATCTGTTATAAATAATGTAGTTATTCCTTTTTGACTTACGTTTAATTCAAAAGATGCTTTTTTGCCATTAGATGTTGTTACTGTTATTGTGACATCTCCAGGTTTTATTGTAGTAACATTACCATTATTATCTACTGTTGCTATAGACTCATCTGAACTCTTCCAAGTTAATGTTTTATCAGTTGCATTGCTTGGAGTAATATCAACATCAAATTTTAGAGTATTTTTTTCATACATTTTGTAACTACTATTTACAAATGATATTTTTTCTACTTCTACTGGTAGAGTCCCTACTGTTATTTCGTATGATGCTGTTAGATTAAGTAATTTTGCAGTTATTGTTACTTTACCATTAGATAATCCTTTTATTTTTCCATTATTATCTATTGTTGCTATTTTTGGATCTGATGATGTGAAAGTAAAGTTTTTATTATCAATTGCTGTATAAGCACTCCATCCTCCATTTTTTACTGCAGCATTTTTTATAGTATATTCTTCTCCTACTTTTATCTTTTTATATTGAAGATCATATACTTTAATATTTGTAATAAAAGATGATTTTATTTTTACTTGTTGTGATGCAACTTCTTTTGATCCTTTAAATGTATTTGCAGATGATGCACTTTTCATTGAGAAAACTTGTACCCAATATGTAGCTCCATTTTTTGTTGTAAATGAAGCAATTCCTATAGATTTATAAGATGAATATAAAATATTTTTCTTGTGTCCAGTTGAATCCATCCAATCATCTATTACACCTTGTGCTGTTGATGCTCCTGCTGCTAAGTTCTCTCCATGTACATTTGTTATTTTAAGTTCTTCTCCAGTTGGTCTATTATGTGAGAAATATAAAGCAGCTTCTTTAGCTCTTTCTTGAGCTATTTTATTTAGCTCATTATCCATTTGAAGTGCTGCCACTCCAACTTGAGCTCTTTCTTTATTAGTTAATGTTAATACTTCATTAGCTAAATCATAATTATAAGTACCACTTATTGATAAATTAATATTTGTTGTAGCATATACCCCTAATGTTGCAGTAATAGCTATTGCAATTATTGTAATTAGTGTAATGATTTTCTTTTTCATTTTAATTCCCCCTTCAAATTACATATTCATTTTATTATATGCATTTGTGTTATTGGTCTCTTTTAGAGTGACAAAAAAAGTAATCGTTAAGATTACTTATCATATTTATCTTTAAAACTTTTATATACACCATTTTCTTTTGTACCTAATACACAATCTAAATTAATATTATCTATTGACTTAAATATATTATAGTCGATTCTATCATTATCTTTTTTTAATTCTTCTACTAATTTTTTTACTTTTAGTCTTTTACTTTTATCTTCATCTATATTATGTGCTTCATCAGTAAACTTACATGCACAATTTAAAAATCTTAAATCATTATATTTTTTCCATGAGATTATATCTTTTTCTCTAATTTTATATAAAGGTCTAATTAGTTCTAACCCTTCAAAGTTTTCACTATGTAATTTAGGCATCATAGTTTTTATTTCTGCTCCATAAAACATTGATAAAAGAGTTGTTTCTATTACATCGTCTAAGTGATGACCTAAAGCAATTTTATTACATCCTAATTCTTTGGCATGATTATATAAGCATCCTCTTCTCATTCTAGCACATAAGTAACATGGACTTTTATCTTGCTTCACTACTATATCAAATATATCACTTTCAAAAATTTCTATTGGTATATTTAATAATTTAGCATTATCTTCTATTAACTTTCTATTTTCTTTATTATATCCAGGATCCATACATACAAAATGGGCTTCAAATGGGAATTTACCATGTCTTTGTAATTCTTGTATACATTTAGCTAGTAAAAATGAATCTTTACCTCCGCTAATGCATACCATTATCTTATCATTTTCTTTTATAAGCTCATATTCTTGTATTGCACTAATAAAATTAGCCCATATTTCTTTTCTAAACTTCTTTATAATGCTTCTTTCTATTTCTTTATATTTTTCCATATTTACACCTAATCTTCTTTTTCTTTAATTAGTACTCCATTAACATTTTTATATACTCTTTTTTTATTTTTTTCCATTTTATTGATTATTTCTTTTTCTAGATCTATTCCTAATATTTCACATAATCCCATTGTATATATTACTACATCTGCAAATTCACTACCTATATTATCTTTCTTCTTGTGATATGCATCAAATGCTTCTGCTACTTCTCCATATAATAAATTAAAGTTAAAATTAGGATCTAATGAGAACCCTTTTTCTATTTTATTATCAATTACTTCTTTTTGCTTTTTATTTAAATCAATCATAGTACTAATTCCTTTCTTCCATATTATAACATAAAAAAAGACCTATTTTCTTATTTTAGGTCTTCTATTATTTAATACTTTTTCTCTTTTTATAAATAATTCACTTACTTCGATATCAAATGTATCTGCAATACTTTCTATATAGTCTATTTTAGTATTCTTCTTAGCATTTTCTAAGTTAGATACATATACTGGTGTTGTACCTAAAGCTTCTGCAAACTCTTCTTGGGACCAATTCTTTTGTCTTCTGTAATAAACAATATTATTTGCTAGAATTTTTCTTGCTTTATGTTTTTTCATTTGACATCTTCCTTAACTTATTAATATTGTAATAAGTTAATTTCATGTAAACCATACTACTATCGTAGTAAGTTATGCTATAATAAATATGACACAAAAAAAGAAGATTGCTCTTCTTTATCGTCTAGGGATTCGATGATTTTTGACTGGAGTTCTTTCTTTAAATAAAGTTTCAATAGGAACTCCTAAAGTATCGGCTATTAGATCTATATAATCTATTCTAGTATTCCTTTTAGCATTTTCTAGATTAGATACATATGTTGGTGTTGTTCCAAGAGCATCTGCGAAATCCTCTTGACTCCACCCATTTTCTAAACGATAATACACAATATTATTTGCTAGTAATTTTCTAGCTTTGTATTTACTTTTAGTCATTCTACATCTTTCCTTTAAACTTACTAATATTGTAATAATTAGGTAAATTTTCAACCATACTAACTATGTAGTAAGTTATTTGTGTCTAATGTAGATTTATGAGGTGAATAATATGAATGTAAATGCAAGTATTTCTACTAGTATTATTGAAAATATTATTAAAGATATTAAAAGTATTACAGATGAGCATTATATTTTAAAAGATTATTTTAATGATATAACTAATAAAGAATTAGAAGATATTATGAATTATTATTTATTCTATTTTAAGGATAATATTAAATATGAAAAAATAGATTTTAATACAATTAATCAAATTACCTCAATCTTTGATTATAATTATAATGTATCTAATAAGAATGATAGAATTACTAATAGTAATATTATGGAAGAAGCTGAAATTATATCGGATGATCTTCTAAAGAAAGTTACTAATTATAATGATAGATCTATTAATTTACCAATCAATTTAGATAATCTCATCAAGTATTCTATGAGTTCTTTTATTAATAATGATAATATTAATCTAGTTATCTATTGGATAATTCTTAAATATTCTATTATTTATTACCTATATAAGTCTACAAAATAAAAACAAGATATATAATCTTGTTTTTTTATTCAAATTTAAATGTAATTTCTGCATCGTATAACTGTTGATAGTTAAGTCGCTCCCATTTATAATCTGCTTTATCTAATGTTTGATATTCTATCATATCCCATATAGCTACCCACCATACTACTGATAGAAAGTTAGATGCAATACTACTAATATATGGATCTAATAGTATATTAGCTGTTAATATTAGTACTCCAATTATTAATAATAAAAACGATTTATTATTTTGTAATTTTATATCATACTCTATATCATCTATTTCCATACCAAAGTTATTTCTAATTGCTCTTTTCATTTTTTCTTGTGTTTCTGTATCTATTTTGTCACAATGAACTTCTATTACTATATCTATATTAACAGGTACCATATAAGCTATTTCTTCGATATACTTACATACAGAATCTGACAATTGCATTTGTTTGTAATCATGTTCCATATATAAGTCTGTTGGCTTATCTAATTGTAATGGTATAACTGCTTTACCATTCTCCATGTAGTATTTTTCAATGTATTGATCTTCACTAAATTTAATCTTTCTATTTTTTCTTCTTACATTTCTAGTATCCATATATCCTCCGATATATTAATTATAGCATAAAAATTAAAAAAGTAGACTTAGTCTACTTTTTTATTAATTATTTTTTCTAATTATTTATGTAAAACTTATCATTTTATTTTCTTTGTTATTAGGATTATGAAGGATCCTTGCGGATTATAATTACAAGTTTGGAGTAATAGAAGTTTATCCTCTAAATTCAACTTACAATTATCTCTGCAATACTTAGAATCACTTAATAATTTAGCTAGATGCTGTTCCCATCTTTCATTACTCTTTGCATCTAATATTGTGTGTTCATTATCTGTCGTAACTACTTTTAAGGCTATTATTTCATATTCTATTTTCTCTTCTTCTGTGTATAGTTCAACTTTTTTTACTTTATCAAAACTATCTTTATCAAATAATTTTTCCAATTTGTAAAAAGGTAATTGTTCTTGATACACTGAATAATCTGAATTATGCGAATATATATTAATTTGCCTTTCATTAGATAAATTATTTGAGTTTCTAAAGTCAATAAATGGATTACCTAAATTACTTTCATTCTTATGAATGTCGTGATTTAAATAAAAGCTATTATTACTTGATTTAGTAATTAAAGTATCTATCTCTAAATCTTCAATTACTAGTCTTGCAATAATATCATTATTGTCATATTCGCTCCTGTACTCACTAATCTTTTTAATAGGAGTCTCTTGTATTACTTCTTCCTCTATAACTGGTTTTGTTATTTCAACTTCTCCATTTGTCTTTATGGAAGATAAACACAATAAGGTAACTACTAAAAAGACTAATAGTAATAATGTCCCTTTAATCTTCTTGTTACTCATAAGTTTCCCCCACTTTATGGCGTAAAGCACCTTGAACTTTGATAGCTTTCTATACTACTGCTAAAGTATTGTTTTGTCAAACAAAATATATCTAAGTATTTTTTTTAATTATTAATTTTTCTGCATAAAAAATCATGCTTTATTGCATGACTTTTATTTATAGTTCTTCATTAAATTCGCTTTCACAAGTTAAATTTATTTTTAAATCTTTTAGAGCTTGTTTATCACTACCTCTAACTATATATGTTGCATGAGCATCACTATCTTTTAGTTTAGTTATGTTTGATAGTGCTTTAGCTGCTAATGGATTAGTTACAGAACATATACTTAGTGCTGTTAATACTTCATTTAAATCAAGTCTATCTCCCTTGCCTAAATCCTTTTTTAACTTTTGAATTGGTTCTAATACTGTAGGTGATAATAAATATATATCATCTGGTATTTTACTTAAATATTTAATAGCATTTAATACAACTGTTCCAGCAGGTGTCATTAATTCTGTTTGTTTGCCTGTAATTATTTTTCTATTTATTTTCATTGCTATTACTGGTAATCCATTTTCTTTCTTCTTTTTATCTAATGCTGGTTTTATTACATCTAAATAAGATTCATCAATATTAAGTTCATTCATTAACATCTTAATCTTTTTATATGTATCTTCATCACATAAACCCATCTTATAGTTATTCATTTCATTATAGTATCTTCTTACTATCTCTTTTTTAGATGCTTCTTCTACTACTTTATCATCGCTTATACAGAAACCTACCATATTAACTCCCATATCTGTAGGTGAATTATATATATCTTTATTAGATACTTTACTTAAAATACTTTTTAATATTGGGAATGTTTCTACATCTCTATTATAGTTAATTGCTATAGTACCATATTTTTCTAAATGAAATGGATCTATCATATTAACATCTTTTAAATCAGCTGTTGCTGCTTCATATGCTAGGTTTACTGGATGTTTAAGTGGTAAATTCCATACTGGAAATGTTTCAAATTTAGCATATCCTGCATTTACTCCTCTTTTATTCTCATGGTAGATTTGTGAAAGACATGTTGCTAATTTACCACTTCCAGGTCCTGGAGCATTAACTAGTATTAATGGTTTAGTTGTCTCTATATATGGATTTGCTCCATATCCTTCTTCACTTACTATTGTATCTACATCTGTAGGATATCCCTTTGTAAATGTATGAATATAAGTTTTAATTCCATTTCTATTTAATTTTTTAATAAACTTATCTACACTAACTTGATTCTTATATAAAGTAATAACTACACTATTAACACTAAATCCCATTTTTTTAGATTTATTAATTAACTTTATTATTTCATTATCATAAGTAATTCCATATTCTCCTCTAGTTTTATTTTTTTCTATGTCTCCTGCACTAATACAAAAGATAATTTCTAAGTCATCTTTTAATTCTTGAAACATACTTATTTTTACATCACTTTTAAATCCTGGTAATATTCTTGCAGCATGAGAATCATCAAATAGTTTTCCTCCTACTTCAAGATATAATTTATCAAACAATTTAAATCTTTCTTTTATTTTTTCACTTTGTATTTTTACATACTTATCATTGTCAAATCCTATTTTCATTATTTCACCTACTTCTTTAATACCTTCTTTTCCATAATAACCTTTTTTTAATTATTAATCTATATTTTTTTTAAAAAAAATGATTAGAAAAATCTAATCATTTTTGATATATCTATTATTAATTAGTTTTTATTCTATCAAAATATACAATGTATCTTTGATAATCATATGGAAATGGATGACAACTCATAATGGTAACCATATCTTTATTATCTTGAATTGTAAGTTTTTCTAACTTATCGGGTGTTACAACTTCTGTTTTTACTGCTTTATACTCTAATGTTTCCCTAAAATTCTTTATAAATAAACTATCTCCAATATTAATACTATCAATATGTCGAAACATCTTAGCTGCATAAAAACCTCTATGTGCTGCGAAAACAGTATTTGTATTGGTACCACCTATTGGATAGCTTGTTCCTGTTAAATGAGCTGCTCCCAAACGCATATTTTCATTACTTGCTCCAAGATAGATTGGAAGATTTACATCAATACTTGGAATCTGCAAAAATCCGATAATGTTATCATTTAAACCATATTTCGTTAGGTCTAATTCTTCTTTTTCATAAGAAATAATTTGTTTTACAAAACTATCTTGATGTGTCTCATATAATATCCTATTTTTTTCTTCTAATAATTTATATAAATCATTAAATTTTTTCTTTTGCTCTTTTATTTCTATAGTTTCATTATATTTTTTTTCTAATTTTTCTACTTTTTTGTCATATATATAATTTGTTATCATAGGATATATTAGAATAGCAAGACCTAGAAGAAATAACGATAGTTCTATGATTAATTTAACGTTTTTTCGCATTCTTCTTTCCCCTCTTCTTATTGTTCTTTTCTCTTATTCTTTTCTTTGTTGCTGCCTTCTTTTTCTTTTTCTTCTTGTGTTTTACTACTTTTGGTGCTTCTTTCTTGGCTTCTTTCTCAGCGCTTGTTTTAATACTTGATTTTTTAGACTTCTTACTTTCTTTTGCTTTTCTTTCAGCTTCTATTCTATTCTTTTCTATCTTTTTCTTTTTGATATATTTGTAGATTAATATTATTAGAATAATTAATCCTATAGTTGAAACTGATACTAAAATAATCATTGCTATATCACTTGGAGTTTCTTCTTCTATCATTTGATCTATTTGTTCAGCTGGTGCATCTTTTGCTCTTTCGGCATGAATTATTAATCTATGTGAATTTACTCCATATGGTGTACAAGTGACTAAAGTTATTAAATCTTTTCCTTCTTCTATCTTTAATCTATCTATAACATCATCTGGATCTATTACCTCTGTTTCTGTAATTCTATAGTAAAGTTTTCGATCTAATACAGTAATTTTGATATAGTCACCTTTTTTTAGTTTTTCCAAATTTGTAAATATTTTAGATATAGGTAAACCACTATGTCCCATTAACATACTATTTTGGTTTACTGTTCCAATTGGTAGTGATGACTCTCTTACGTGTCCTACACCTTTTTGTAATACATTATCTTTTACTCCATGATAAATAGGCAAGCTAATTTTTGCTTTTGGTATTTCAATATATCCTAGAATATTACTATCATTTAGTTTTAATATATTTACATATTCATCTTCAAAGTTATATCTTCTTTTTGCTTTTTTATATTCATATATCTTTTCATTATATTTAACTGCTTCTTCATATAATTCTTTATTTTTTTCTTTATCGATTGCTACTACCGCTTCAGCGTATTTTTTTATAGATTTTCTTTGATTATAACTGGTAATAATATTTCCAATTCTTGGATATAACAAAAAAGAGATACCTATCATGAATATAGCTATCAATACTATTTTTTTCTTTTGCATGATAAATACCCCCTTATTGTATTTATAAATATTAAATTACATTTCTTCTTTTTTGTTTCTAATGAAACATACTACTGCTACACCCATTAGAATAATACCAATAAATGTAAAGATTGATGTTCCCATACCACCAGTTAACGGTAATTGTATTCCTTTAATATTTGTAATTGTTGTAACAATTGTACTAATTGTTGGATGTTCTTGATCTTCTTCTTCAACTGTGAATTGTGCTACTTCATTTGTTTCAGCACTATCAATAGTTAATCCTCTTAATATAGTTGCTTTTTCTGGATCAGTATTATCATAATTTGCTGTTACTGTAAATTCAACTGGAGTAATTGTATTATATCCATCTGGAGTTACAGTTTCAGTTAATCTATATTCTCCTGCAGCAATACCGTTGAAATGGAATGTTGCATTATCTGCATCAACTACATATTTAATACAGTTATCACTAGTACATAGGCTTGTGCTACCATCTGTATCAATTCCACTAACTTTTGTCCATCTACCATTTACTTTTCTTTCTAACATGAATTGAGCACCATCTAATAATCTGTTTGTATCACTTGCAATCTTATCGAATTTTAAGTTAAATACATATACTCTTGTTTTTTCTGGAGTTGTATCTCCAGTTTCATCTGAATCTGGATTATTTGAATATTCAATTACTAATGTATTGTCATTTCCTGGAAGTCCACGAACAGCATCTTTATTAACTACTGCAGTATATTCTACTATAATTGTGGTATTTGAATTTATTGATGAAATTGTTTTTAAATTAGCAAATGTAACTGTTAATGATTGATTACTTGTATTTTTTGTAAATCCTTCAGTTATTTCAGTTTTATTATTTCCATTTACTAAATATACTTTAACTGAATTAGCATTTAGAGTTAATCCATTTGACATATTATCTTTGAATATATATTTATAACTATCGTAATAATCATAGTTAGTTGGTAAAGTACCTATTAATTCATATTTTACAGCATCACCTACTGCGTATTTAGAACTAACTTCTACTTTTTTATCATCCTCAACAATCTTTTTATCTGCTGTTGGAATAGATGTTTTTGGGTTTACTGAAATACTATCTACTAAACGAATAACGTATTCTGTTGCTGCATCATTTTCTCCTAGACTTGCTGTATTTCTATCTTTGATTAAATAGTATCCAGCTGGTAAATTACTGATTGTATATTTACCATTTGACATAGTATTTGTTGAACCTGTTGGAGTATCTTTTAATCCAGATTCTAATTCTTTAGCAACTGCTTCTGTATCTCTTTTTAATAATGTTGCTGCATATGTAGCTGCATTTCCCTTTTGTGATTTAAAAGAGTCTTTTACTCCAGCTCCCCAAGTGATGTTTGATAAAATCTTATCACTTGATAATGTTTTTGGATCTAATGTATCTACTGTACTTCCAGCAATTGATACATCTCCTGCGAAAATTTGATATACATCATATGTGTGTCCTGCTTTACTATTTTCTATTGTAATAGTAAATGGAGCAGTCATTTTTGCGTTTACGTTTGTATACATTGCAAATATCATAATAAATGCAAGTATCATTTTTAAGTATTTTTTCATAATTTATTCATTCCTTTCGTTTTTTATTTTTATTGCTCTTTCATCAATTTTTTATATCCTATGCCCGCAATTAGCATTAGAACTATACCACAAACTGTATAATATATACTGCCGTATCCTCCAGTTACTGGTAACTCAATACCTATATTATTTGGTGCACTTATTTCAAATGTATTTCCTAAATTATCATCTAATTTAGAAGTTTGAATATTTGCATCGTTTCCACTATACTCTGTAGTTATTCCATTAGAATCTACTATTACTTTAATATAGCTATCTAATAGACAATATCTATCTATAGTGTCTTCTTCTACCAAATAATATGTTGTTCTTCCTCCAGCTGTAAATGATATGTTTCCAAAATCAATTACACCATTTGAGTCAGTTAACATGTCTTTAAGTAGTACTTCATTCATATTAGTTACTGGATCACTAAATGTACCATTACTTGCATCGTATGTTCTATATAAGGTAAACTTGACACCTTGAAGTGGTGTTTGTTTTTCACTATCAAATTTCTTTAATTTTAAATGATAAGCTGTATTTGTGTAAGAAACTTGATAACCACTATCTTTTAATACACTAGTTAAAGTCGTTTTTGCTGGACTTCCAGTTACACCTGTTACAAAGCCATCATGAGCTACTTCTTCTACTGTATAATGAATGTCATGATATAATCCATGAATGATTGCATACTGACCATCTTCTAATGTTAGTGTATCGTGATCTTTATCGATAGTTCCATTTGAATTAGCTATTACATTTCCATTTTTGTCATATTTTTCATAACTAAATTCTTTAGAAACAGCATTATTATTTGCATCTTTAAATTTAACTATAAAAGTAAAGACTGAATTATTACTATCAAAATGGTCATATATTGGTGATGCTAAACCTTTTACTGTTTTAGATATTTTTAAATCTCCTAAATAATTTTTAACTTCCGGTATTGGATAATTGATACTTTTTTCTTCTAATTGATTATTTACGTCAATTGCATAAGTTAAAGTTGTTGTATCATTTGTTTTATATGCTGTATTGCTTTCAAATTCTTGAGATTCTACTTTTAAGCGCACTTTATATTTTAGGCTATAGTTATAAACTTTTTTGCCATCTTCTGTTGTAGTACTATATCCAGAGTTTTTTAAATCCCAATTAATTGTTCCTGATGTCTCGTTTGGAGTAAATGATGCTGTATTAGTTTTATTTTCACCATTGCTTCCAGTTAGTGGACCTTGTGATGTTGTTCCATTTGGTAAAATAAATCCTTTAAACTCAATATAACTACTTATACCCATTGAGTTGGTTTGAACTGTTCCCATTGGGTCAACAGTTGTCCATACTCGTGTAATTCTACTTAATGTTGATTTTAAATCATCAATAATTGCTTTAATTGCTTTTGCTAATCCAGCATTATCTGATACATCCCAATACTTACCTGAACCAATTCCATATTGCAACCATTGTTTAAATAATTTATCATTGGCACTTGCTCCAGTTATTGTGTTATTTGTGATACCATAATTGCTTGTAAGTGAGTGATCAGATTCACCTCTATACCATTGAGGATTAGTTCCATCCCAATAATAATTTGTCGATGCTAATCCTGAAAAATTTCTAAGTAATTCCCAATCCTGTTTTAATGCTACAGAAAGGTCATTTGTGTAATTAAAAGGATTTTCAACTGTATAGATTTTTGCTTTTATTGCTCTGTCAATTTGGTTAACAAGCATTTGTTCACCATTTAAATGAGTATATATATTTAATTCACCATACTTTATGTTTGGAAGTTTTGGTGGATCTTTTGGAGTACCATTAAATGTATTTAACCCGACTCCTACAGATAAAATATTTACTTTGTTATTTTTCAATTGCATAGCAATATCTCTTGCTTTTCTAGCAGCAGTTTCACTATAGTTTGGACCATATTGAGTATATTTTGGTTTTGATTTTTTTTCTGTACTAAGTCCATCTACTAGAGTAAATGGATCTACTCCTTTACAATCAGCTGCTTCTGAACATTCTTGATCATTTTGTAAATATACTGTTGGTAACCCATCACTTAAGAAAATTACATACTTGTTTTTTTGTTCACAATGGCTTAACCATTCTTGTGCCATTTTTAATCCTGCTTCAATATTTGTGAATCGGTTTTTATCTTTTTCTGGAGCATATTTTTGCATCTCTTCTTTTATTGTGTCGTATACTTCTGAATTAAAACTATTTTTATTTCCTGTTGCTACTAAATCTTCCATTGGTTTAATTGGAAAGCCATTTGTGTTAAAACCAACAACACCAATTTCATTTCCAGTAATACCATTTGATGCAGTTACAAAATTACTTACAAGATTTTGAATTTCAATTGCTGCTAATCCTGCTTTCATTTTTGGAAATATCTCATCAGTTATCTCATCTTTTACACATGACTTAGTAGTATGGGGCGAGTTTGGACATAAATCACTACCGTCTATGGCACTTTTCATTGTATTAGACATGTCTGTAACAATTACAACGGCTACTCTTTCATTTGAAACAATTGATTTAATATCATTTCTTGTTTTTACTTTTAATGTAATGTCAAATTCATCTTCTACTGATGTTGGAGTTAATTCTTTACTAACAGATACATATCCACCAGCACTATTCCATGCGGAATTGTTAGTTCCTCCATCATCAACAACTTGTTCATTACTTCCTACTGCCAATACTACACTTGGCATAATAGAATTTATTATTATTACTAATGTTAGTAGAGTCATTAATAATTTTTCAATTATTAAATTACTCTTTTTCTTTCTCATCATATCCCAACTTTCTTTAATCTTTTAAGTATATTCATTTAACCCTGAAGCAGTGGCTTTCTTTGATACATACTATTGCATAGTACAAAAAATGCCTTACTTGGCTCACTATTATAGGTTTCTATACTTTTAATGTCAAGAAATATTTTCATTTTTTTACTGTTAATTCAGTATATTTTATGTAATTATCTCTGCAATTTTCCTTTTTCTTTTAATTATTTATTATAATTTACTAAATTAACTGTTATATCATCATGATGAATACTATGCTATTGATGTATATTGTTTTAATACTTAAATTGATAAATCAGAAGGGTTAGAGAATTCTGAATAATTACAACTCTTGATAATATTCTATTATATTTATTAATGCTAATAATTGGTTCAATAAATCTTACTGGTTGCTTAGTTTATTCAAAAGTAAATAACAAATAAAAAGATATAATCAAAGGATTATATCTTTTTTTATATAGTTTAATTGAATATTTTATTTTCACTCTTAATTTTTTATAATTTTAATTTTTTATCAATTTGACCACTTTAGATATGTATGGTACTTTTAATTTTGGAACATTTAGTGTTGAGTGTCTACCTCCAATCCATCATAGAGAGGAGGTTTGAGAGATTTGAGAAAACGTGAATACAACATAAAGTTGCTTCATTACATTTCACTCATTTTACTACTCTTAACCTTATTGGTTTTAGTAATAAAAAAATGACACTTAAGTCTATGACTTAAATGTCTTCACATTAAATAATGGGTAGACATTCAACATTGCAAAACTGAATGTTCCCTTTTTTATTTTATGAAGTCTCCTTCATCTGTATACATAGTAACATATTCTATTATTATTGTCAAAAAAACTCCAGATTTTAATATCTGAAGTTTTATTTACTATGGCGTCCCCGATTGGAATCGAACCAACGACCTATTGCTTAGGAGGCAATCGCTCTATCCTACTGAGCTACGAGGACAGATTAGAGCTACTTACAAGTAGCTCCATTTTCTTCTAAATTCTTTTTCATATCTTCTATAGATACTTTACCATCTTTAATTAAGTTTTTATTTGATTCATCTATACTAATTAATTTCTCAGTAGCTATATTTTTATAATCTATAGTAGTCTTAGAAATAATCTTTTTATCTTTTTGTTCTATTACATTAGTAAATCCAGTTATTTCATTATATTTAGAATAAGCATTATCTAATAATTCTTTAAAAGATGTAGCTTGTTCTACTGTTGTAGTAGTTATTTCTTCGGTAGTTGTTACTCTTTCAACTATGTTATTTTTATATGTTACTTTTGACTCCATCTTTATGTTATAAGTTGAATTATCACTTGTTATATTACTTTTACATGTTAATGTTCCACTAGATTTTGTACATCCACTAGCTATTACTAATACTAGTAATGATACCCCTATTAATTTCTTCATAATATCTCCTTTATACTTCTTGAATTACAGTAATTATCATAGGTTTTGATTCTGTTTCTTTATAGAAGAACTTACCTAAAACATCTCTTACTTCATTCTTTATTTTAGTATAATCTACTCTTTTACTATTTAATTCAATACTACTTTCTATTACTTCTCTAGATACTTTTTTAGTTTCTTCTAATAGGTCTTGACTTTCTTTAACATAGATAAATCCTCTTGTTAATATTTCTGGTCCACCTACTACTTCTTTTGTATTTTTATCTAGTGTACAACTTATTATTACTATTCCATTTTCTCCTAGCATTTCTCTATCTTTTAATACTAGATTTCCTATATCTCCTTGAGATTTACCATCTATTAGTATTTCATCTACATCAATATGTTCTGGTGAATCTACTAATTTACCTTTATCAAATGTTACTACATCACCATTTAATTTTAATAATATATTTTCTTTTGGAATACCAGTTTCATAAGCTATATCTGCATTAGCATATTGTTGTCTATATTCACCTTTTACTGGAAAATAATACTTTGGATTCATTAAGTTAATCATTAACATTAAAT
Source organism: Bacilli bacterium (assembly GCA_017519965.1). The sequence continues at coordinate 21,013 of JAFWRK010000045.1, read as the reverse complement.
CTTCTTTTGAAGCGTGGTGTAGTAAATGTTTCTTACTTGATAAACTTACTGCATTAGCTCCTAACATAGCTATATCATCCATTATAATAGCCGTTCTTTTTTCAATACCTGGATAAGATGGTTCTGTAATAAAGATTGTATCTGTATCTTTAATCTTTATGAACTTATCATATCCTTTAATAATTCTTTCTAGGTTAGCAAATGGCTTTTCTTTTTCATCTGAAATCATAATAATAGTATCTTTAGCTTCTAGATCTGTTAATGAACCTATTATTTCTTTATTACATGAAATATATCCTTCATCAATAGCTCTATTAATAGTTTCTTGTAAGCTTTTACCCATTATTACTATTTTTCTATGTGTTTTACTTACTTCATCAAATATTTCTTGTATTCTTTGGAAATGTCCTGGGAATATTGTACAAATAATTCTATTTTCATTCTTATGTAATACTTCTTTAATAAATTTAGAAGTTCTATTATTTGGAGATGTATGTCCTTCTCTATCTGCATAGAATGATTCACATAATAAACATAATACTCCTTGTTTTCCTACATATGCTAATTTACCTATATCTGTCTTATAAGCTCCTTGCATAGTTGAATCAAATACAAAGTCTCCTGTATAAACAATTGCTCCATTTTCAGTATATAAAACATAGCATACCGCATCTGGAATGGAATGAGTTACACTTATTGGAAATAGTGTGTTCTTACCAAATTCAATCTTTGAATGTGGTCTTATTTCTTTTAGATTAGCCTTTTCTAATGTTTCTTTTGATAAATCATTTTTTACTATTTCTAATGTTAATTTTGTTCCATATACTGGAATATCTGGCATACTCTCAATTATATCTGGAGCTGCTCCCATATTACCTTCATGTCCATGAGTTAAAAATATACCTTTAACTCTATCTTTATTTTTTGTTAAATAATCAAAATTAGGAATAATATAATCTACTCCTAAGTTGATATCATTGTCATACTTTAATCCGGCATCAAATACGAAAATATCTTTATCTACATCAATAACATACATGTTTTTACCATTTTCGTTTAATCCACCTAAAGCAAATATCTTAATTTTACTCAATTTTATTCTCCTTTCATTTATTTACAACGCTTAAAAAAATATTAAAATAAAAAGACTAATCAAAAAAGACTTATTAATTATAGCACTCTTTTTATTATTTGTAAATTATACTGCTAACTTTTCTAATGCTGCTTTTGCTGCTTCTTGTTCTGCTTCTTTTTTACTACTAGCTATTCCAGTTGCATACATTATATTATCTATTTTAACTCCAACTGTATATTTTCTATCATGAGCTGGTCCTTCTTCATTTATCAATTCATATACTAATGACTTTTGTGTAGTTTGAACATATTCTTGTAATACGCTTTTATAATCACTAAAGAAAGTAATTTTTGGATTTTCAATGTATGGAACAATTATATTTAGAATTGTTTTTCTTACTGTAGCATATCCTAAATCTAAGTATATTGCTGCCATTAGAGCTTCAAATATATCAGCTATTATAGCTTTTCTATGTTTACCTCCAGAGTGTTCTTCTCCAACTCCTACTTTTATATACTTACTTAGATCTAAATCATTTGAATAAACTGCTAAAGCATTCTCACATACATAACTAGATCTTACTTTAGTCATTTCTCCTTCATCAATTTCTTTATTAGAATATAAATAGTCTGCTACTACTAAGTCTACTATAGCATCTCCTAAGAATTCTAATCTTTCATAATCGGCTTTATCTTTATGTTCGTTAGCATATGAACTATGAGAAAAAGCTGTTTGATATAGTTTCATATTTTTAGGTTTAATACCTAACTTATTAAATAATTCTTCCATTATAATCACCAATTAAAGTATATCAAAATTTGATATTTTAGTATATAATATTTTTATTTTATAAAAGACATTAATTGATATTTTATCTCTTTTATAGTAGAATTAAAAATGATTAGAATATTGGTTAGGAGAATATATGAAGTTTATTCTATTAAAACTTATAGATATCTATCAAAAGATACCATTTACATCTCATTTGAAATGTAGATATACACCTACATGCTCTAATTATGCTAAAGAAGCTATTACTGAGTATGGTTCTATTAAAGGTACTTATCTATCTATTAAAAGAATATGTAGATGTAATCCATTTGGTGGATATGGATATGATCCTGTACCTAAAAAGGGAGATATACATGAAAAAAACTAAATATTTATTAATTATTATATTACTAGGAATAATATCAGTCTTTACTACAGCCTGTGGTACAGATAGAATGGATGGTATAGAAATAGGAGTTACTAATTATGCTAATGAATATGTTGTTAGTAGACTATATAGTGATCACTCTACTATTACTTCTATATATCCAGATGGAGTTGATACTAGTAGTTATAAATTAAGTAAAAAACAAAAAACTGAGTTTGCTAATAAAGAAATATTTATCTATAATGGATTAATTGAAGCTGAAAGAAATCTAGCTGTTGATTTATTAGAAATAAATGGTTCTTTAAAAATAATTGATACTGCTTATGTAATGGAAACTGATTATTCACCTGAAGAACTATGGTTAAATCCTTCTTCACTATTAATGATGAGTCAAAATGTTAAGAATGGATTATTAGAATATATTGATTCAGTTTATTTACAAAAAGATATTGAAGAAAAGTATAATTCATTAAAGATTGATTTATCTAATTTAGATGTTGAATATAGGGATGCTGTTAAAGATACTAATAATTTAAATGTAGTTGTTGATGACTCTGCTCTACTATATTTAGAAAAGTTTGGATTAACAGTTTATTGTATAGATAGTTCTGCTACTGATAAAACAATAGCTACTGTAGATGAATTATTAAGTAATTCTCAAGTTAATTATATAATTACTTTTAAAAATAATGATGATAGTAATAATGCTAGTGATTTCTTAAATAAATATAGTGGTATTAAGAAAATGGAATTACATAAGTTAGATAACTTAACAGATGATGAAAGAGATGAAAAGAAAGATTATTTAACTATTATGGAAGATAATTTATCTCTTCTAAATCAAGAATTATATCAATAAAAAGATAGGTATTAAACCTATCTTTTTTTATTCTGTATATATTACATATGGTGTTTCCATTGAGCCGTTGCCAGATGTATAGAATGCTTTTGGTGATAATGAAATTGCTGGACGGACTCCATATTTATATATTGTGTGATTATAATTGTTATATCCAGATAAATCTGCACTTTTTTCATAAGAATATTGGCTTGAATAGTTATACGGTGATATTAACCAGTACCACTCCCCTGTTTTTCGTATAATTGTGTTATTTAATATTTGCATTTCTGGTGAACTTACTAATCCTACTTTATATTTAAGTTTTGCTTTTGAATTTAATGTACTAAATCTATCTGTTTCATTTATACAATTTATATCAGTTGTTGAATTATATTCTTTAAACTGCATATAAGTAGTTAAGTTTCCCCCATTAGGATACCAGCCATTTGTATTTGCATTTCTTTGACTTCTATCATTACAAAATACAGTATCTTCTATATAATTTGAATAGTCAAATAAATATTTTTCATACCATTTATCTATTCCTGTTTTTATTGTTGAATTTATTTTATTTACATCGCTATCATATAACATTTCGTCTTTAGCATTCTCTATATTCTTTCCACTCACAAGATTTATATAATAATAAAGACTATCCCCTGTTGAAAGATTAGCAAGATTGTATATGTATGATATTGTTTCACATTCACCAGTATTATTCCAGCATGTATAATGATTATTATTTAGACTTGTTTTGATCGTATTATAACTACTATTCCAAGTGCTCATTGAGTTATTATTATTTAAAATATATTTATTTCCATCATATGAAAAGTTGTTTGAAAACATTGTTAATTCCATTACCTTATAGTATCTCATTAAATAATGGTTATCATTGAATGAGTACATAAGATTATTACATTTATTATTAGTAGCATTTTTACATACATATTTTTTTTCTACATTTAAATAATCGTTAAACCATTTTTTTCTTTCTATTGTTGATGCATTGTTTATTGTATATGTTCCGTCTCCATTATCTGTATAACTATCTCCATAAGTATATATATCATTATAATAATTCAAATTATTTCCATTAAATAATATTATATAGTACATAGTAGAACCATCTACTCCCACTATATAATAAACATAGTTCTCCGTAGAATTTTGTTCATTATTTCTAAATGTATATTTTCCTGTTAAATTTGTATATTCATTAGAGTCAGATATTTTATATGGATTATTTAAAAAGTATTGGTTACCATTAGTGCCTCCTGCTGTTATTGAGTCAGCATACCAAAACTCTGTTGAAAGTGTAGCAAATGTGATTACATTTTCTTCATATGATAATGTCCTACTTTGGGATTGGTAAACTTTATTATACATATAACCTAGATATGCTGGTGAGTTTGCATTTGAATTATATTGTGTTGTTCCAAATTGTGAATAATGAGAGTTTGACTTAATTGGAATAACATTGGCTATAGTATTACTTTTATATGATTCTACTAGATATATTTCAGTGCAACTTTCATTTTGTGTTGTCTTCATACATGTATATTTACCTAATAAATCTTCATATGTTGCATCACTCCATATTTCTTGTTCTTTTGCTCCTGATATATTGAACATATTATTTGCCTTATCATACTCATAGTCAGTTCCATAAAAGTAATTATTATTTAAATTTTTAGTACTGTTTCCATTATATCCAACATGTGGACCTCTTGTATTTAAACATTGATTATTTTCCACTTCTCCATTGTAGATTAATTTTGTTCCACCTGTATCTGTTGTTCTTAACATTTGCCAACAGTGATTAGCAAATATTACATTATTTTTATTTAATACCTCTGATGTTTGTAACATATTTGCTTCATACCAGTGATATATATCTTTAGTAGAAAGAGATTCATCCATAGAGTCTTGATGTTCTCCTGTATATTTTTTAGCTAGTCCTCCACTCTCTGCTTCTTCTTTTAAAACATTATATAGAGTATTTTCTGCTCTACGTTTTATTCTATTAGAATCAGCTTTTACATAATTTGTATCAAGAGTTAAGTCTATAGTATCTCCATCTACGGGTAGATCTTCTGTATCTATATTCTCTTTAAAACTTGCTTTTACTTTAAATGTGCAACTATCTCCACTATTTAATTGATGGTATTTTATTGGTATTTCACCATCTTCATAAGTTACAGAATAGTCTATGTATTTTTCTTGTTCTTCTGTTAATTGGGTATCAGATACTGTATTAATCATGGCATCAATGTCACCTGCATTAACTGCATCTATAGTAAACTCATAAAAATCTCCAGGACTTGTAAATTTTACTGATACTGATACTTCCGTATCATCCGAATCAAATTCTAGAGTATCTGCATCTACACTACCTTCTATTACTTGAACATTTTCAAAATGAACATCATATGTACTTGGAGAAAGAGTAAACATACCTCCAATATTAACTGCGCTTGAGATATATGCAAATCCCACGGCTAAAAGAATTGCTAGTACTACTACCAATTTATTATTAATGTGTAGTTTTCTATTTCTTTTTCTCATACACTACCTCTATTTTTTATTTTATCATAAAAAAACAGAAATAATAATATTTCTGTTTTATTCTGTATAAATTACATATGGACTTTCCATGGATCCATTGCCAGATGTATAAAATGTCGTTGATTTCAAAGAAATTGTTGGTCTAATTCCACTTGTTGATATAACTTGTTTTGACACTGGATTACCTGTATTTGATATAGCAAAATTATATGTATATGATGTTTCTAAATGCGAAGGAGATAGGGTCCAATATGCCATTCCTGTTTTAAATAATTCTTTATATCCTGATAATGTGACTTCTGGTTTTGTAATCATTCCGACAGGATAATTTGTTTTTGCAGAATTATTATTTACACTAAATCTATCTGTAATATTTGTACAATTAAAGCTATTTGATGTTGAATAATTATTGTATCTCAGATAATCTGTTACTGTTCCGTTGTTTAACCATCCACCTGTATCACTAAAACTCCTGTCATTGCAGTAGATTGTATCTTCAATATAATCATTATATTCATATAAATTATTTTTGTACCAATATTCTAGTACATTTTTTATTGCTGAATTATTAATATTATTTTCAAGCATATGACTAAATATTGTATTTATGTTTGTTGCTCCATCATCTACTGTAATAAACGATATCAAGTTACTTTGTGGTGTTGGATCTATATAATAGAAGTAATTCACTTTACTACAAGTAGTATCTCCTAAATTTGTACAAAAATAGTGATTATTTTTAAAATTAGATATATCGGTATAGTTATCTATGGCACTAATATAATTATTTAGATGATAATTAGTTCCATCGTAAGTTACACTATTGGCAAAATAATAATTCCCTACATATTCAAATCCATCGTCATTGACTTCAAGTATATATTTTAAATTATTATCTGTGCATATACTACTATCATTACCACATGTATATTTATAATCTTCATAGTCTTCTTTATTTAAGATTAATTCATACTTTTTTATTGTTATTGTATTAGTTAGATTCAATCCATTTTTATTTTTCCCTATAACTATTTCTTCATTAGCATCTATTTCTTCATATGAATAAATGTTTGTATTTGTTATAAATTTTGGATTTTCGCATGTTGTGCTTCCATTTTCACAAGTAAAAGTCTTTTCATAATTTTCATAATTGTTAAACCATTCATTACTTAAAACATTTATTGCATTATTTAATGTATATGTTCCGTTGCCATTATTTGTAATTGTTGTCCCAAAATAGTTGCCTTTAATATCTGCAACTGGTGTTTCTTTATATAGTTTTGTATATATACTTTCTCCTTTTTTACCACCAACATGATATAAAAATTTTGAACTATATGTCGGACTATTATTAAACAAAGTATATTTTCCTGATAAAACTGAATAATCTTCACCAGTAAATAAATAAGGATCCACTAATGTGTATTTTTTAGTATTGCTATCATAAGTAACTGAATTAGCAAAATAGTAATTATTATTAAAACTTGAATTATTAAGATAGATTTCTCCTGGAACATCAAGGTATGTGGTATGGTACCATGAAATTGAAACTGTTCTTTTATATTGTTTTCCAAATTTATATCCATTAATTGAAGGGGACGACGTTGCATCATAATTAAATACAGTATCTCCAACTAATGAGTAATGCTTTCTTGGCTCTATTGGAATAACATTAGCTTGTGTTTCTGTTGAATAATCATTGATGTAATAAATCGGTGAACATGTATCACTTGGTGATGCTGTTGATAAACATGTGTATTTTCCTACTAATTGTTCATATGTTGAATCACTCCATGTTAATTGTGTCGTTGTTCCTTCTAATGTAAATTCTTCATTTGCTGAATCATAACTGTAACTCGTTCCATACCAATAGTTATAGTCTAATTTTTTTTGAGCATATGTATTATATCCTACATGCGTACCTCTTGTATTCAGACATTGATTATTATCTACTTCTCCATTATAAATAAGTTTTACTCCACCAGTATCTGTTGTTCTAATCATTTGCCAACAGTGATTTGCAAATATTACATTATTTTTATTTTTGGCTTCTGTTCCCTGTGACGTATTTATAACGTACCAATGATATATGTCTTTAGTTGATTTAGATGCATCAATAGAGTCTTGATGCTGTCCAGTATATTTCTTTGCTAATCCTCCACTTTCTGCTTCTTCCTTTAGTACGTTATAAAGTGTGTTCTCTGCTCTACGTCTTATTCTATTAGAATCTGCTCTTACGTATGATACATCAAATCCTAGACTTAGTGATGCTCCTCCTTGTGGTAGGTCTTCTGCTGGTATATCATCTCTAAACTCTATTCTTATTTTAAATGTACAAGTATCTCCAGCATTTAATTCTTGATACTGTGCTAAGGATTCTCCATCTGCATACGTAATTGTATATTTTAAATATGCTAGTTGTTCCTCTGTTAAACCTAAATCAGAGAATGTATCTAGCATACCATCTATATCACCATTATTTACTGCATCTATAGTAAACTCATAATAATCTCCTGGATTAGTAAATTGTACTGCTAAAGTTAATTCTGGATTATTTGAATTAAAAGATGGAGGATTGGCACTTACACTACCTTCTGTTACTTGAACATTATCAAAATGTATATCCCATGTACTTTTAAAAAGTGTAAATACTCCACCAATATTTACTGCACTTGAGATATATGCAAATCCCACTGCTAAAAGAACAGCTAATGCTGCTACTATTCGTTTATTAAGTTTTAGCTTGTTCCTTCTTTTCATATACTACCTATCTTTCATTTTACAAGAAATTTATTGCACTTATATCTTCATTTACTAATGCTACTAATACTTCTGTATTATAGTTATCAAATGCTCTTTTTAGTCTATTATAATCTATTGAGAATATTTCTATTCTTCTAATTAATAAGTCTTCTATTACTTCTATATTTAATTCTTGCATATACTTAATTATTTTTTTAGCATTTTCTCTATCTACAATAAATTGTCTAATTACATTAGGCATATTATTTTCTTTTATCTTTATAATAGTTTCATCATTGATATCTAATTCTTTTAAAAAGTCCATATTATCACCTAACTTCTATTTCTTTTTTTATACATTTAGATAACTTATCATAGTTTTCCCTACTAATTATAGTATTATAAGTAATTGCATACATTAAACTATCAAAGGAATCTTTTATACCGTTTTTTATTAATGTATTATATATTCTTAATACTTTTAATCTTGATATTCTTATACCTTTAAAATTATATATTAAAGCACTATCGTAATCTATATACTTATTTATTGATTGTATATAGGCATTATTAAATATAGAATTACTTATTTGTAAGTCTTTAGTATTATTAATAATCTTATCGAACTTATCTTTATCTTTAAAGTTTATATCTATTGTTTTAGTAATTTCTTTTTTATTATCTTTATTAATACCTTTATAATATGTATTTTTATATTCAGGTTTATTTCTAGTTATAATGGCCTTTAATTGTAAGTTTTCTTTTCCTTCTTCCATTACTTTTCTAAATGGTCCATCTTCTGGATCATCTATATTACCTTTAAACTCTTTTGCTGATTCATAAATATTATAGAATAATAAGCTATCTTTATTAGATACTGTTTTTAAGTTACTTAAATTGTCTGTTAAGTACTTTAATCCATCTTCATGAATTTCTATAAATTTATCTACAATACTAGCAAAATCAGTTGATAATAATGCTGCTGGAGATGGATCAATTATTCCTCTTCTTTTATAATCAAAAGAGAATCCGTATTTATTAAATAAATCTAGATTTTTAACTAGTAACTCATTAGGCATAGTAAGTATACTTTTACATCCTTGATATATATAATTAATACTTATTCCAGCATTCTTTAAAGTCATTATATTTCTCATAAAGTCTAATGAACTACCTTTAATCATTATTGAATAATCATCTGTTTTATCTACATTATTTTGTGTTATTATTGCTCCACTTATATCTAATAAAGTATCTGGTATAAGTTTATTTTCTTTAGCAAATTTAGTTACTTCATTAATAGTTTCCTTATTACTTCCTAATAAGAGTGAAACTAATACATAGTTATCATTAATTTTAGGATAATTATTCTCTTGTAATGATATTAATACTTCATTTATATTATCTAAATTACCATTTGATATAAGATATTCTTTATACTGATCTTCTATATCATAATAGTTATAATCATATTTACTTAATATTTTATTTATATCTTCTTCATTTAGTTTTTCTTTATCTTTTTCTACTGATTTATTTAACTTATTTCTATATGTTCTATTTTCATAATTAATTAGTTCTAATAAGATACTTTGACTATCTTTATCTGTATTATTAGTAAATAATTCTTCATATAGAGTTAAATCTTTATTAGATATTTCATAATCATTACTTTCTATATTACTAATTAATTCTTTATAATCATTAATCTTATCATTAATTTTATTTATAGATGGATCATTATCCTTTAATGTATTATTTAGTTCATTAAACTTTTCTATAAAATATTTATAACTATCTTTATTCTTCTTAAATAGTCTTAAAGTAGATTTATAATCTTTATTCATAATTAGAATATTTTTAATAGTTTCTAATTCTTCAAACAATTTATCTTTATTATCTATATCTAATTTATCTACTATTTCTTTTATATCTTCTTTTTTTAAATAGATTATTCTATTTATATCTTTTTCTAACTCGTTATATAGTTCTAGTAAATCTTCATTATATTTTTTTATTTCATCTATATTTTTTTCTAAAGATTCAATTTCTTTATTAATTAATCCTTTTAATTCTTCTTTTTTGGAAAACATTTGCTTCACCCTATTTCTTCTTTTCGTTATTACTTTCTAATTCAGTAATATAATTAATTACAGGTTTTAAGTGATTTACTAGTTTTATTATGTTTTCTGAATCATTTTCATCATATGAATCCAAAATAGTTTTAATTTCGAATGTGAATAGTCTTTCTACATTTTCTGTTGTTCTATATACTTCTTCTCTTAATTCTTCATCTCTAAAATATATTCTTAAAGTATCATTAAGATCTTGTTTTGCTATCTCATTTAAATTATCTATTAACTGTTCATGCTCACTTAAGTAATTCTTTGCTTTATTAATTATTTCTGTATCTACTTCTTCATTATTAGAAATAATTTCATAATACTCTTCAAATAAGTCATATGGATCTTCTTCTTTATTTTCTTTTAAATAGTCATTAGCTTCTTGTACTATTATTGGAGAAGATATTTCTAAAATGTCATAGTTTCTTAGATTCTTATCATGTAAATATTTATTAAAATTTAAAGACATTAATAAAGACTTTGTTTTATCTATTGGAGATAGTTTTATTAAATCAAGAAAATCATTATATTCATTGACATCTTGTACTTCTTTTACTATTCCTATAGGTGAAAAGTATCCAGCATATTCTTTTAATAATGCTCTTTTTTTATCTACGTTTTGTTCTTCTTTTAAAATAATGTCATTATCATCTACATTTTTACTCTTATTTAATTTATTAATAAAATCATTTAATATTTGTTTTGAGTAGTTTTCTTGTTCTTTAGCATAATTTAATAATCCTGTACTTTTTAATAATGATAAATTCTTTAATTCTTCTAATAGTTTATCTGCTTTCTTTTCATCTTTTAATATAAAGCTAACAAATTTATAGAACTTAATTTTTTCTACATTATTATCTAGATTTTCATAATAATCTACTAATAAATCTATATCTTTTATATCTTTATTCTTTATACCTTCTAGATAATCTTGTTCTTCACTTTGTTCTTCTATTATATTTAATTCATCAGATAGTTCTATTTGTTTATCCTCTATTTTTTCATATATTTTACTTGTAATTTTCTTTGTATTTATCATTACTAGCACCTACTCTTTACTATAAATTAGTATACTATATCTTGTAAAAAAATAAAAGGTCTATTTAACTGCCTTTTCTATTTCTGTTAATATACCTTTCATCACTTTTTTAAATATAAATTCTATAGCATTTCCTATATTTAATCCTAATCTTGTAAATAGATTATCATAATCTTCTTTTTCTTCTAAATAATTTGATGCTACTATTTCTTCACCTTTCAAGATATCTTTTTCAAATCTTTCTATTGCTTCTGTAGTTAATCTTGAATTTTTATTTTCTAATGATTCATAATATCCTGTTAAAGATATTATAAATATAGCTACATAGATTATTCCTAGAAGTATAAATATTGGTTTAACTATCTTTTTTATTTTATCCTTCATTTAGTACCTCTATATAACATTTAGAAAAAGCTAATATACTATTTAATACTTCATATGTAGTATTTTCATAGCCTCCAAATTCTACTAATATAGCATATGGAGACTTATCTTGATTATATACTCCATTTACTCCAGGGCCTCCTTTTTTATATATACCTTTAGATAGATTAGGATAATACTCATTTAATTTATTATTAATCTTTTCTGTAAAATATAAATTATCTTGATAATTAGGATTTTCTAATCCAATTAAAAATATTAGTTTAGCATAGTCTTTATTATCTATAGTAATAGTTGTTTTGTCATGTTCTAAACTATCTCTATGAATATCAATATAGTATTTAATAGAATTATATTGATTGCTTATTTCATCCATATATATTCTACTTGCTTTATAGCTATAGTTATATGACCAATTATTTATATTTAATAAATCTTTTATACTTCTTTCTTCTATTAATACTTTATAATTATTTTTCTCTAATTCATTTTTTAATACATATTTGATCATTGTTACATTTGGGTTAAATGAAAATAGATTATTACTTTTATATTCTTCAGTATCATGTGTATTATATAAATATATAGTTGGATTAATCTCTTTTACTTTTTCTTCTTCCTTATTAAGAAATACTTTTTCTAATATCATACTAGTATATTTATCATCTATATTTAGATTTACATGTTTATCTAAATATTTAAATTCTAATATTATTCCAATTATAAAGAATGTTATGCAAAATAGTATTTTCTTTTTCATTAAACCACCTTAGGTTTAATATATTTTATTTAATACTATTATTTTGTCGAATTATTGGGTGTATTACTTTATTTATAGAATTACCTATTACATAACTTAATTTATCTATTAAATAGTCTATTTCTTTTGGAGTAACTATTAAGTTATCTTCTAATGATATTTCATTTATATTATTATCTTTTAATATATTTATTATTACTGAGTCCATATCTACTACTGTTGGTACTCCTATAGCAATTACTTTGCAATTAAGAGTATTTTTAGATAATTCTCCTCTATCATTAAATACTCCACTACCTGGATTTATACCTTTATCAGTTATTTGTATTACTGTATTTAATCTATTAATACTAGAGGTACATAAACTATCTATTAAGATACATATATCTGGATTTACTAATTCTACTACTTTCTTTATTAGTTTTGTTGAATCTATTCCTATTACTCCAAATACTGATGGTTCAAAGATAGATACTTTAGAATAGCCTTCTTCTACATTTCCAAATGAAAATAAATGTCTTGTTACTAGTATTCTTTCTAATACTTTGGGCCCTAATGCATCTGCTGTAGATTTCTTATTACCTAGACCTATAATTAAGATATTATTACTATCTATATAATTATTAAGTTCTTTAATTAAGCATTCTTCTATATTATTTATTTCTTCTTTATCTGTTATATCTTTAAAGATTATTGATGAATATTTAAAACCATCTTTTTCATAAAAAGAAACACTAATATTATTATGTTTATATACAATATTATTAATATTATTATCTATTACTAAATCTGTTCTTAAATCAAAATTTTTAGTATTTATAGTATGCATTTTTACTCACCTAAACATAATATTTCCTAAAATATTAAAAATTATTTGCAATTCTTGCGTTTTTTTGGTAAGATTAATGTGTTTTATGAAAAAGTGAGGTGAAAAGTATGCCAAATATTAAAAGTGCTAAGAAACGTATGCGTTCTAGTGTTAAAAAGACAGATGTTAATACACTAATTACTTCAAGTATGAGAACAGCTATTAAAAAGTTTGAACGTGTTGTTAAAGAAGGAAATAAGGAAGAAGCTAGTAATAAATTAAATATTGCTATTCAAAGAATTGATAAAGCTATGTCTTCTGGATTAGTTCATAAAAACAAAGCTGCTCGTTTAAAATCAAGACTAACTAAATTAAAAAATAATATGGAATAAAAATAATACCGATTTATATCGGTTTTTTTATGTCTTTTTTTAATAGACTTTTTATTATAGATTATTTACTATTTTTTATAATATGATAAAATTATCTTAATTAAAGGGGTGTACTTTATGGATAATAATAACGATGATATGGAAATATTTGATGATATAAAAAAATCTGATTATGAAAAGAAAAAAAGTGTTTTTTCTAGAATAAAAGATTTTATATCTAATACTCTATTTATTATTTCATTAATTTATTTAGGGCTTATGGTATATGATCATTTTCATCCCTATGAATTTAATAAATATTATGAATTAATTATAAAGAATAACGATATTGAAAAGACTGAAATTAAGAAAAATGAGTATTTTCAAAATGATAATTATTTATTTGTTCAAAATATGGATTATTTATATGCTAAAGATAGACAAGATATTTTAAATATTCTTTATACTTTTGTTAATTCTGGTGAAAAAGAAGTTTATTTTTATTGTTCTAAAGAATATAAAACTTGTGTCCAAGATGCTAAAGATATTATTTATAAAGATGAAGACAAAGATATAGTAAGTTCTTTATATGAGTTTATTCATCCTTTCAATGATTATAAAACTTTATCTGCTAATGGAGATAAGGAAATTAATTATGTAGTATTTAAAGAACAAAAAAAATATTCTAAGAAAAAAATAAAGGAAATAAATGAAGTAGTTGATCAATTATATAATGAGTTAGTTGATCCTAATGATACGCAATATAATAATATTAAAAAGATTCATGATTACTTAGTTAATACAATTGAATATGATACTGTTAAAAGTGATTACATTGATAAGGAAAGTGAAACAGATAGTGAGTATGATTCTACTACTGCTTATGGAGCATTAATACAACATAAAGCAATATGTGGTGGTTACACAGATGCTATGTATTTATTCTTAGAAAAAATGGGAATACAAAGTATGAGAATAACATCATCTTCTCATATTTGGAATGCAGTATACTTAGATGGTACATGGTATCATTTGGATGTAACTTGGGATGATGGAAGATATACTAATGGTAAAACATTCTTAAGTCATAACTATTTTCTAATAGATACTCCTACTCTATTAGAACTAGATACTGATTCACATACTTTTGATCAGACTATCTATCAAGAATTAGCTATAAAATAATTTAAAAGCATTATTTACTTAATGCTTTTTTTATTATAAAATTATTGTTAGGATAGGTGACTTATATGTTTAGAAAAATAGCAGGATTTTTTTCTACTGTTGCTATTGTCCTTATATTAGTTGGAGTTTTATATAATTATAGAGACCCTATTTTTAAGATGTATCATAAAATATTTCATAAAACATCAGATTCTATAGAATTAAGTAATGATTATTTTAGAGATTATGATTTTAGTTATGTTAAAAATACTACCGATACTACTCCAGATAATTATCAAGGATTATTAGATTTATTTTATACTATTTTAAATCATGGATATAGTAATTATAAATTCTATTGTGATGACAAATATGAAGATTGTTTAGAAGATGTTAAAAAACTTGCTAAAGATCAAGATATTTTATCTAATGTAAATAATTTTATTCATCCTTATAATAGTTTTGAATCTGTTGAAATAGCTTATAATCAAGATGGTTTAGTTAATGTAGAATTTACTAAAAATTATAATGATGAAGATATTAAATTAATAAATGAAGAGGTTGATAAAGTATATAATACTTTGTATAATCCTTCTGATACACAGTTTAATCAAATACTTAAATTTCACGACTATATAGTTAATAAAGCTAAATATGATACTCCTAGAGCTGAGAATGGAGATACCACTTATAAATCTAATATAGCTTATGGTCCTTTATTTGAAAACTATGCAATTTGTAGTGGCTATACTGATTTAATGGAATTATTCTTAGAAAAGTTAAATATTAAAAGTTTTAAAGTTTCTACTAATGATCATGTATGGAATGCTGTATTAATAGAAGATGTTTGGTATAACTTAGACCTTACATGGGATGATCCTGTTACAAATACAGGAGCTGATTTTTTAGATCATGATTACTTTATGATTAGTAGTATAAGAGTTAAAGAGATGGATTTAACTCAACATGATTTTGATTATGATATTTATAAAGAATTAAAGAACTCTTAAAAATAAGAGTTCTTTTTTATTCTGTATATATTACATATGGATTTTCCATTGTTCCATCACCTGATGTATAAAATGTAGTTGGGCTTAGTGAGATGTATGGGCGAACACTACGTTCATATGCAATGTGGGTTCCTTCAATTCTACCGTCTGAATATATTACTGTTTGTTGCAACCTACCTTCTTGCATGTCACTTGGGGAAATTGTGTAATATGTTTGTCCCGTATAAAAAATGTTTTTATACTTATTCATTTCTGTAATTTCTTCTGCACTTATTAAGCCTACAGGATATTGTAGTTTAGCTTTGTTATTACTTACACTGAAACTATCTGTTAAATTAGTACAAGTTAATTGATTATTTCTAGTAAAGCCTATTGTAGACCCAATATTATATAGTTGGTTTTGTGGATTTAGTCCACTATTAGCAACTATTATCCTTCTATTACAATATATAGTATCCTCTAAATATGAATTGTAATCAAAAATTTTATGTTTGTACCATGATTCTATTCCGGTTTTATTCACGGAATTATATTTATTTACGTCATCAGAATTAAGCATTTCGTTAACAATATCACTTATACTTTTTCCGTTTGTCATAGACAAATATAATGTTTGTCCAGCACTATAGCCGAAACTATACATATATGAAATGGTGTCACAAATACCACTTTCATTCCAACAAGTATAATGATAATTACTTAATGTTTGAATTTTAAAATCCCATGTTGTTATACCATCATTATTTAAAGTATAGTTACCGTTTTCATATGTGAATCCATTTGCAATTTTATATTTATTCAACACTGAATAGTATCTATATCCATTTGTATAGTATGTGCTAACAATGTATATTAAGTTGCTGCATGTATTGTTAACTGCATTTTCACATGCGTAATTATTTACAATATTATTTTCATTATTGCGATAATCAATAATATTTATTTGAGATGGTGAGTTAATTGTATATGTTCCATCTCCATTATCTGTATAACTACTTCCGTATGTATATACGGGATTATAATAATCTAGATTATGGCCTTCTGCTAATTCTACAAAACAACCTGTGTTCGAATTAGTATCCACAATATAATATGCTGTTGTGCTAGCGTAATTAGCATCATTATTTTTTAGTGTATATTTACCTATTAGTGATTCATATTCATCCGTAGAATTAACTTTATATGGATTAACTAATTTATAAGTATTGTCATTTAGTATTTCAACTGAATCTGCATACCAATTATCTATACTTAATCCATTCGAATCTGTTATATATAATTCTTTGGTGCTTAGAAGGTTTCTTTTCATTTGATTATATACTTTATTATACATATATCCTACAAATGCAAGACTAATTTCTGATCTGTTATATCTTAGTTTTCCTATATCTGTGTAATTGGCATTGGAATTAATTAATATTATATTTGCATATGCTGATGAATTATATGAATCTATTAGATATATTTGTGAACAAGTTTCATTCGGTGTTGTTTTTCTACATGTATATTTACCTATTAAATCTTCATATGTTGAATCATTCCATATTTCTTGTTCTATTTCTCCTGCTATTGAAAATACATTATTTATAGAATCATATTCATAATCAGTTCCATAATAATAATAACTATTTAATAACGTGTGACTATAACCATTATATCCAACATGTGTTCCTCTTGAATCCAGGCATTGATTGTTCTCTACTTCTCCATTATAAAGTAGTCTTGCTCCTCCTGTATCTGTTGTTCTAATAAGTTGCCAACAGTGATTAGCAAATATTACATTATTTTTATTCTTTATAGTTGTTCCATCTGTTTCATTTGCTGCATACCAGTGATAAATATCTTTGGTAGACAAAGATACATCCATACTATCTTGATGTTCTCCTGTATATTTTTTAGCTAGACTTCCACTATTCGCTTCATCTTTTAATACATTGTAAAGATTATATTCTGCTCTTCTTTTAATTCTATTGGAATCAGCTTTTACATAATCTGTATCTAGTACTACTTCTACATTATCTCCTTCTTCAGGTAAATCTTCTGTTGCTATATCTTCTTTAAAGCTTGCTTTTACTTTAAATGTGCATCTATCTCCACTATTCAATTGATGATATTTAATTGGTTCTTCTCCATCTGCATATGTAACAGTGTAATCTAAATATTTTTCTTGATCTTCTGTTAGTTCAATATCAGATACTGTATTTATCATAGCATCTATATCTCCAGCATTTACTGCATCTACAGTAAATTCATAATAATCTCCTGGATTATTAAATTTTACTGAAGCTGAGACTTCTGTGTTTTCTGAATCAATAGTTGGAGCATTTGCTTCTACACTTCCTTCAGTAACTTGCAAGTTTTCAAAATGGACATCATATGTACTACTGAATACTGTGAATACTCCTCCAATATTAACTGCACTTGTAATGTATGCAAATCCCACACTTAAAAGAATTGCTAGTACTACTACCAATTTTTTATTTATATGTAGTTTTCTTCTTCTCTTTCTCATACACTACCTCTATTTTATATTATATAATAAAAATGCATAAAAAAATAGAGATTGCTCTCTATTTAGTTAGTTTCAATAATATATGGATTAGCCATAGATCCATCACCTGATGTATATAAAGTTCCTGGTCTTAGAGATATTACAGGCTTTACTCCATATTTATTTATACCATCAGCTAATGCTATTGTTCCTGTACTGGTTATAATTCTCATATCACTACTAGATGCTACAAAATAATATGGTGATATAGTCCAATAATCTTGGTTGGAATGCAATGTATATGATCCTAATATATTATATTCTGGTATACTTATTAATCCTACTTTGTATTTTAGCTTTGCTTGATTATTATTTACACTAAATCTGTCTGTAATGTTTTCACATTTTAAATTTTCGGATACATCATATTCTCCAAATTCAATTAATGAATTAGTAATATCGCCTGTTTGAACCCATCCGTGATAGTCATTTATTGTTCTATTATTACAAAATATTGTATCTTCTATGAAACTATCGTATTCTAACATGTACTTTTGATACCATGCATCTATTGCTGTTTTAATTGTTGAATTATTTGTGTTTTTTTTGAGCATATTATTAAATGCTTGTTCTATTGATTCTACTCCATTTACTAATCTCAAATAATACATCGAATTGTTTTCAATATTTTTATAATATATGTACCCTACAATGTTACAAGATGTTTGTCCGTTCGATAAGCAAATATATCTATGACTATTTATATTATTTAGATTATTGTAGTTTTCTAATCCAATAGTATTTTCTAATGTATAGTCGTTTCCGTTCCATTTTATACTTTCTCCATAATAATAGTTCGACGTGTAATTATATCCGTTTTCTGTAAACTCATTTATCATCCTAAGAGTATTTTCAGTACATATATTACTGTTTGTGTTACATGTATATTTATAGTCAGATAAATTATTTCTATTTTTTACAATTTCATCTTTTCTTAGTAATAATGTATTTTCCAATGTTAAATTATTTCTATTTTTGGCTATTAGTATTTTTCCATTCATATATACATATTTATAATCCTTATTTGTTGTATTATATAAATAAAATGGACTATTACATGTTATGTTTGTAGTTGAAATTCCACATGTATATTTATTATTATAATTATTATAGTTTAAATACCAGTCTTTACGTGAAACTGTAGTTATGTTGTTTAGTGTATATGTGCCATTTGCATTTTCTGTAACTGAGTCGCCAAATGATATTGGTATGTCATCTGCTATTAGATTACCAGAATATAATTGGATATAATACATTGTTGATTCATCAACTGCTGCAATATACATGACACTTGAATTAGAATATGTCTCATTTGTATTTCTAAAAGTATACTTTCCAACTAAGTTTTGATAATCCGATGTACTGTTTACTTTATATGGATTATTTAATGTGTACTTGTTTGCTACACTGTTTCCATAATCTACTGAATCTGCATACCAATATGTTGTACTTAATGAACCACTGTTTAATACTTGTGTAGTATAGCTACTACTACCAGTTCCATATGTATTAAATAATTGATTCCCTGTTTCCTTAACTTGATTATCTATTGTATAATCATCTCCATACATATATCCTACATACGCTGGTGAATCATAATTTGTTGCTGGTGAGAATCCTTTTTGGTTATACTGGAGAGTTCCAACTTGTGAATAATTTGAATTTCCATCTAGCTTGATTGCTATTGCTGATGACCCATAATTATGCCTTTCTAGTAGATATAATGTTGAACATTCATTATTTACATCTGTACTTTTGCATGTATATTTACCTATTAAATTGGATGATGTTGATTCACTATATGTTTCTTGTACTATATCACCTGATAATTTGAATTTTTTCGTCGAACTATTAAATGTATAATCTGTTCCATACCAATTATTTCCTGAAAAACTTGTATTATCACTTGATGTATAACCTACATGTATTCCCCTGGATGTAAGACATTTGTTATCATTTACTTCACCATTATAAAGTAATTTTACTCCACCTGTATCTGTTGTTCTAATTATCTGCCAGCAATGATTTGCAAATATTACATTGCTTCTTTCCTTGATACCAGCTCCTCCAGGTGTCATATAATATATGTCTTTTGTTGATAGTGATGCATCCATACTATCTTGATGTTCTTCATTATATTTAGCTACATAACCGCCATTATTATACTCTGTTTTTAAAAGATGATATAATGTATTCTCTGCTCTACGTCTTATTCTATTAGAGTCTGCTTGAATATAATCTACTGTAAATGTTAAATCTAGTGATATAGGTTCATCTGGAAGATCTTCTTCATCTATATCTAATTTATAATATAATCTTATTTTATATACGCATGAATCTCCTGCGTTTAATTCTTGATACTGAGCTAATGCTTCACCATCTTCATATGTAATTGTATATTCTACTAATGGAGCAATT
>JAFWRK010000044.1 GCA_017519965.1 Bacilli bacterium | reverse complement strand
TTATTTATACTTTATTTAGTAATAATAATTTAATACTTTTATTAGTACAAGTTATTTCTTTAATACTATTATTTAAAGTAGATTTTACTAAATTAGGTAAATTAAAAATAATTAATAATATCTCAAATAATTCTTATGGTATGTATTTATTTCATTCTCCTCTTGTGTATTTAACTTTTAAATTTTTACCTAATATAAACCCTATATTAATGATTATTATTAATTTTATTGTATTTGGATCTATCTCTTATTTAATTACATATTTAATTAGAAAAACTAAATTTAAATTTATTATTGGAGAATAAAAGATGTCTTAATAGACATCTTATTTTATTAATTTAATACTTAATTTTGGGCTTATTTTAAAGAATATTTTTTTTATTTTTCTTACTAATGTATCTGTTAAGATATTATCGTATACTTTTAGTTCTTTTAATATTTTTTTATATTCTTTATAGTCATTTCCTTTTAATTCACATATCTTAATAATTAGGCTATTAGATATGTAGCTTTTAAATATAGAAGAATCTATATCTAATTTATTTATTTCTTTTATTAAATAATTATAATGATTTAGAAAGTCTTCTACTTTCTTCTTTGTTTTATCATAGTCATTATTATTCATAATACTATTATTTCTTTGTCTATAGTTATAGCCTATATAAGAAATAGATTTTACAGTATCTGCTTTTATTATTACTAATGGTAATAATCCAAAATCTTCATGATATGAACTATCTTTAAATTTATAATTATTATCTAAGTAATACTTTCTATTAATTGCA
Source organism: Bacilli bacterium (assembly GCA_017519965.1). Next base: position 2,771 of record JAFWRK010000044.1, on the reverse strand, counting down.
TATGCCCAGGCATTTTCTATGTAGTGATATTTACTAATTTTATTAAAAGCATCTACTCCATTTGTTGTGTTAAAGCCTTCTTCATTGTAATTTATTTTTTTATCTTCATCTACTTCTTTTATTTGAAATCTTAAGACTTCTGGATTATCACTTAAATTATCATTTATTTTTTTTAATAAATCTTTTTCTAAATAATCATCACTATCTACAAATAATAAGTAATCTCCTTTAGCTTTTTTTACTCCATTATTTCTAGCAGTACTTAGTCCACTATTTTTTTCTTTTACTACTATAACATCATATTTTTTTACAATATTCATTGAGTTATCTTCTGTACCATCATCTACTACTATTACTTCAAAGTCTTTATATGATTGATTAAAAATACTACTTAAGCATTTTTCTATATAATTTTCTACATTATATACTGGTACTATAATACTAAATTTTGGCATTAGACCACCTCATTAAATAATCTTTCTAATGTTCCCATTCTTTTCTTTTGAATAGAATCCAAATCTATTATTTTCTTTTCTTCTTTACTTTCTAATATCTTTTTAACTTCTTTAATCATTTTAGTTTGATCTTTAGAAATTATATAAGCATAATCTTCTATATTTAAATATTCATCACTTGTAGGTATAGTAGTAATTATAGATTTATTTAAACATAGAGCTTCTAAATATGTTACTGGGAATCCTTCATAATCTGATGTTAATATTATATAGTCTGCTTCATTCATATATGGATATGGATTACTTTTTGATCCAAAGAAAGTTATTCTATCATTTAGATTATATTTTTTTACTTCTTGTTCATACTTTTCTCTATCAGGTCCATCTCCTACTATCCATAGATCTAAATTATTTATTTCCTTAACTAGTTTTATTTGTCTTGATAATTTTTTAGATGAATCATCTAATCTACCAATAAATACTAATAATTTGTTTTTTCTTCTTTTTATTTTTTCTTTTTTACTTAGTTCTTTTATTTCATCAATATCTATAAAATTATTTATTACTATACATTTATTAATATAATCTTTATATAATTCAATGAATCCTTCTTTTGATTCTTTAGATACAAATATTAATCTTCTATAACTATTTATATTTCTTTCATCAAAGAACTGCTTAAACTCTTCATTATTATAAAGATGTCTATAATTACTATGTACATACAAATAACTATTATTAGATGACATTAAAGATATTTTAGATGAACTTTTACTATATGTTGCATAGCAACAACTAAAGTCATAATTCTTATAATTAAATATTTTATATATTTGTTTATTTAAATAATTAATTGTTTTTCTAACTATTATATTTTTATTATTATTTACTTTTACTTCTTTTACTACTATATTCTTATCTATTTTCTTAAGTAATTCTCCTTGTTTTTCTTCTAATACTATTGTTACATTATACTTATTTTTATCAATACTATTAACTAAATTTTGTAGTGCTTTTTCTATTCCACCTATTTCTAATGAATAGCTAGCAAATAATACATCTCTTTTTTGTCTTTTACCTAAATATAAAATTAATATTACTGATATTAGTGAAACTGATGGAGCTGTTATGATGTGACCTGTAAAGAAACTTAAAAATATTATCAAAACAAAACTAGTCATTAACATAAATCTTTCATAGTTTCTCTTTTGATAATCTACTAATAATTTATATATAATTGGTAAAACAATACTAAAGAATAATATAAAACCTATAATTCCATGTGAATAGAATATATCAAAATAATCCATTTCAATCATTTTAGTAGTTTTATTATTATTTATATATCCTATTCCAAATAATTTTTCATAAGTACTAGAATTAGAATAAATTCTGGCTTTATTTTTTAAGAATTTTAATCTAGAACTAAATATAAAATGATCTACTAATTCTTCATCTTCAAATACATCAAATACACTATCTAATTTTAAATAGTTTAGATGAGTTTCTATATTCTTATAAAAATTAGTTTTAGGTATTACTACTATTAATAAACCTATTGCTATTACTAATCCTATAAATGAATATAGTATTGGTTTATAGTCTTTTCTTTTAATACTTTTAGTCCATAGATATATAAATGTTACTCCAACTGTTATACCTAAAGATAATAATGGAGTCTTTGTACCCATCATTAGTATTACTACTAGAAATATTAAAGTATAAATTGTCTTTTTAATAGGATTATTATCATCCTTAAATATTAAGAATACTATAGGAGTTAATATAGATATTATTCCACTTATTTCATTTGCTGAATTATAAAATCCTAAAGTACCTGCTTTAGTTATTTCATATGTTTTAAAACCTATTCCAAATAGTGTTGGAACAAATATTAATAGTAAGTACATAAATAATGTAGTAAATAAAGTTAATTTACTAATTCTAAATTCATCTTTAATTGAATATAAAGTTAATAGTAATACAGGAAAATAAAATGTTTTTACTAAGTTTTGTATTTCTACAAATAGTGATGAGTCTTTATATATAATCATTCCAAAACAATAGAATAATCCATATATAATTAATAAAATATAAGGTATTATAAGTTTCTTTTTGTTAAATCCAAATACTGTAATAAAAATAAGAAATAATATAAATAGTAATTTTATAATTATTCCTAATGTTAAGTTAATATTTAATACATGTAAAAATAATCCAGTTATAAGATCTAATATAGGTTGTAATAAAATAAATATACTTATAATTATATTAATATACTTCTTAAGATAATTTTTCATAAACTCACCTTTTCTT
>JAFWRK010000043.1 GCA_017519965.1 Bacilli bacterium | reverse complement strand
TTTATTCTATTATCAAAGAATGCTATATTTCCTTTTTGACTTTTAGCTATCATCGGTAGTAAATCATATCCCATCTTATGAAGTTTATCTATACCTTCTTGATAAACAATGTATTCTGCATTGTCTTCATCATCTATATATGATCCTATTACTACATCTTCATATTTTACTATATACTTCATAACTCACCTACTTTAAAAATTTCTCTTTTAAATCTTTTAGTGTTACAAATATAAAATTTTTATTTAATAAGAAACAATATATTACTACTATTATTAAACATATGATATCTAAGTAAATAATTCTTTGGTAATAACAAATAATTGCTAATGAATATATTAATATTGTTTTTATTAATAGGTTTTTTTCAAATTTTAACTTTATGTATTTTTTTAAGTCTATATGTCTATAAACCATCATTACAAAATAAGATAATGTTGTTGATAATGCTGCAGCATATAATCCAATATATTTAATTAATACTATATTTACTAATATGTTTATTACTGCTCCTATTACAGAGGTTGTTGCTACTTGTTTAGTTAATTTCTTAGCTATATATATTCCACTATATAGACATATTAATACATTGAATACACTTCCTAATACTAAGAATGGTATATAATAAAACGCTTCATCATATTTATAATTTATTAATATTGGGAATACAAATGGCATACATGCTATCATTCCTACTCCTAATGATGTAAATAATTTAACTATAGTATTGCATACACTTGAGAAGAATTCATCTCTATCAGGAGCATTTATATGTAATGCTGCTGATTCACTCCATGAGAGATTAAATATACCTAATAGTGAAGATAATATAGTTGGAAATTTGTTTGATACTGCATATAAACCATTAGCTGCACTTCCTAATACTATACTTATAATACTTCTATCTGATACATTTACTATCCACCAACTTACTCCATTTGGAATTAGTGGTATAGAATACTTATTCATTTCTTTAATTAATTTTGTATCTCTTAATTTAAAATTAATCTTATTATATAATTTCATTCTTAAGAATAAGTATAGTGAACATAATCCATTAGCTAAGGCCATAGATATAATCATTCCATCTGCCCTTAAACCTAGGAATACTATTAAAACTATATTAGAAATAATTGTTGTTACTCCAGTAATTATACAGCTTATTGAATAATCTAGAGTTCTTCCAAAACCTCTAGCAACTTGTAAGAAGTTACCTGATAAAGTACATACAATAATATCAATTAATATTAACCATCTAAATTCTATATGCCAGAATGTTGTTACTATAATATATAAAATTGTAAATATAGTAAGTCCTATAGTTAGGATATAGAAATTATTACTTATTAATTTCTCTTCATCTTTTTCTTTTCCTCTAGAGTCTACTAGCCATCTAAAAATACTCATTTCTAATTCTAGAGTTATTAATGGTACTAATAGTGTTACATATGTTGTTATTAAATCTACTTTACCATATTGTGATGTGTTTAAATATCCTGTATATAATGGTAATAAAAAGAATGATATTAATTGTGTACATACTTTTCCAAAAAATATTATGATTGTATTTTTGGCTAATTGTTTCTTTTTATTCATATTTATTTCTCCTTAAGAGTTTATTCTTAATAAAAGTATATATAAGTATTGATGAGGTACTTCCTGATGTATCTACTAATACATCGAATACTCTAGCACTTCTTCCGCTTGTAAACAATTGATGTAATTCATCACTTATTGCATATAATAAACAAATAATTATTCCTATAATAATTGCTTTTCTACTAATAATTGTATATTCACTAATTAGACTAATTACTAATAATCCTAGAATAAAATATTCTGTAAAATGAGCTATCTTTCTAATAGGATATGCATACTTTTCTATTATTTGTTTTTCTTCTAATTTAGTTAACTCTTTATCACTAAAAAAGTGATAAATTGTAATAATTACTGAACTACTTTTGTTATCTGATGCATTTTTATTATCACTGGAGAATGAAAAAATTACTCCCATCCAAATAACTACTAGTAATATTTTAATTATCTTTTTTATCACTATTATCACCTTAATTAAATATATCACAAATACTTAATTTTTAAAACTTTATTAATCTTTTAGTATTTCTTTCTTCTACTTTATTATACATAATATTTACTCTTCCTAAAGATGTTAGAGTATTATAATAATTATCATATCCTTCTTTAGAAATATAAAGATTAGTTATCTTTCTTAAGAAGTTATCTTTATATGATTCTTTAGATAATTCATGAATGTTATCTTCTTTATATGGTATAACTTTCTTACTAAATTCTTTTACTACTTCTTTTATATAATTATCATTACTATATTCTTCTTTTGTAATGAAAGTTATTAGCTTTTGAGTTGTTTCCATAGATGTTGCTTTATCTATTAATTTAAATCCCTCTTTTATATATATTTCATCATTTTGTGTTTCTTTTAGTTTTTCTGATTCACCTAAAACATTAAAATAGTAATCCATATCTTCTAACCAATAATTATGTAAAACATTATTAAAATTATTAAATAGATATCTTCTTACTACTTTATTATCTACTTTTGGATTTAATTTAATATTATAATGATCTTTTTCTATTAAATTATTTCTTTTTTCTTTTGGTAATATTGCGATTGTTTTTACTATTTTTAATTTTTGAATTGTTCTATCATATTCATCTGTGTATCCTAGAGTTAATAATGAGTTTACATATTCTTCTAACATAGATACATATTTTTGTATTTTGATAAATTCATTTTTTCTATCGAAACAATCTGTTTCTTGCATTACTCCATGGATATATTCTTGACAGCTATTTTCATATAATTCTTCTAAAACGTCATAAAAATAATTTGAAGTATCATTATATAATCTTTGATACATCTTTACCACCCCGAAATTTCTTTTTATTTTACCATTATAGAAATAAAAAAACAAGAAGGAAGTATAATTAACTACCTTCTTTTATTTTTCTATTAGCTACTGCTTGATAAGCTTCTTCTATATCATTAAAGTATATAGTTTCAGTTTTTAATTTTTCATATGTTTCATTACCTTTACCTAGTACTAAAACTATATCTTTTGGACCTGCCATATCTACAGCTTTTTGAATAGCTTCTCTTCTATCTATTACTATTTCATAATTATTATGTGTTTCTTTTAGTTCTTTAATTATATCTTCACAGATAGCAGCTGGATCTTCACTTCTAGGATCCTCATATGTAAATATAGCATATGAGGCATTTTCTACTACTGTATTACCTACTTTAGGTCTTTTTAAATAATCTCTTTCTCCTGCTTGTCCTATAACTACTATAGATCTATTAATATCTAAAGTATGTACAAAATTTAATAATTTAGATATTCCATTAGGAGTATGAGCATAGTCAACCATTACATAATATGGTGTGTCTGTATTTAGCATTTCTAGTCTTCCACTTATTTTTACATTTTGTACTCTTTCTATTAAGTCTTCCATCTTTTGTCCTAATGCTAAACACATTAAAAATGCACATGCTAGATTATATACATTGAAGTCTCCTAATAATGGGCTTTTAAATGAATAATCTTTTTCTTTATATTTAAGAGTTATATCTGTATGTGTTGGATATATAGTAAAATCTACTATTTGTAAATCATTAGATGGATCTTTACCATAAGTTAATACATTAGCAACACAGGCATTTCTTACTGTTTCATAATATGGATCATCCTTATTTAATATTGAATATCCATCTTTTTTAGTATTTTTAAATAATTGTAATTTACATTCTACATAGTTTTCAAATGATCCATGAATATTTAAATGTTCTGAAGTTATATTTGTATATGCTGAAATATCATAAGTAGTTGCTACTAATCTATTTCTAAAGAATGCTTCACTAGATGCTTCCATAGCAGTATATTTACATCCTGCTTTTACAAATTCATCTAAATACATGTATAGATTATGAGCATCTGGAGTTGTATTTGGATTATCTCCTGTGAACTTAGCACAACTTCTACCATTTGTTCCTATATAACCACAGATATCTGTACCAATTAATGTTTGAACTATTGTTGTTGTACTAGTTTTACCATCTGTACCAGTAACTCCAATCATAACCATTTTTTTATCTGGATAATCATAAAACTTCTGACAAAGATATGGTAATTCTCTATTAGTATCAGGAACTTTTATTATGGGTACTCTTTCATCTCGTATATCTTTTGATACTATTATTGCAGATGCTCCATGTTTTATAGCATCATCTATAAAATCATGTCTATCTGCTGTTACTCCTTTAGTACATACAAATAAGTCTCCAGGTTCAACTTCTTTTGAGTTTATTTTAATTGCTTTAATAACTATATCTGTTCCTACTCCAGGATACAAATCATTTAATTTCATCATATTAACACCTATCTATCTTAATTTTATTTCTGTATTTTCTACTTTATTAACTATTTCTTTATCAAATGTTATTCCAACTAGATTTCTGCCTTCTTTTTCATTAGTTGTTTTAGCTCTTGAATTTGAAAAATAATTCTTATTAAATATTGTGTTATTTGGATCGAAGAATAATTTTTTCTTATCTATTCCAGAATTAACTATTTGATTATATAAATAATCTCCATAATGAATTTCATATCTATTATCACTTATTTCATCTATATATTTATCCCATTCTCCTCTATATGATAAGAAATTACCATCTTTGTCTTTATTGATTGCCCAAACTGGTTTTTTATCATATATCCAATTGTCATTTGCAAATGCTCCTACAAATACTTCTATGTCATTAGTATTTGAATGAAAATGGTCATTCATAAATTTTGTCATATCATTTGCTATATTTTGTCCTGTAAAATATCCATCAGAGTGTACTAGTCCAACTACTTCTTTTTCTTTATCATAATATCTTACAGCTGCACAATCTGCTACAGGGAATACTAATGATACACTTCTATTATACTTTTCTTTGATCTTATCATGTGTTTCTTTTGTCATGAATAAGGCAGTATATTTTTTTTCGATATTCCATATTGTACCTTCTTTTTTATATTTATCACTATCAAAATATGAACTTAATTCTTCAAATGTTAATTCATGACAAATATTATCTCCTTTAGGTTGATCTGCCATTACTAATTCATCTAGTCCTACTGTTTTAACATTATTCATAAAGTAATCTATTCTTAGTTGTTTATTATTATCTCCTTGCATTTCTTCTGGATAAAATCTCTCTGTTGCACTCCATGAATATACTTCTTGATCTTTTTTTATAAACTTATTAAGTGTAAATGGAATAGCCGAATGAGTTCTTAAATAATCAATATTAATATCGACTATATTTATTGTGTTTTTCACTCACATCACCTATACGTATTATACTATATTTTACTTTAAAAACATAGGAAAAGCTTGATACATTTAATTCTTTACGTTAAAATCTATATGTAGGAAGGTGATAATAATGAAAACACTAATAGTTGGTGCTGAAAGTGACTTAGGCGTTCATATAGATGGTGCTCATTTAGGACCTGTGCAATTAATAAATGATTTAAAAGGTTTCTATAAAGGAGAAGTTATTTCTTTTCATCAAGATGAAAGTATTATTAAAAGTCGTAATTTAAGTGATAGAAGAAAAAATGAATTCGAAATAGATAAATATAATACTCAATTATATAATGCTATTTTAGAAAAAACAAAGGAAGATTATTTTCCAATTCTTATCGGTGGAGATCATTCTGTTGTTGTTGCTTCTGCTTTAGCTTCTGTAAAAAAGAATAATGAAATAGGTATTATATGGGTTGATGCTCATACTGATTATAATACATTTGAATCTACTATTACTGGTAATATTCATGGTTTACCTTTAGCAGCTATTACTGGTTATAAATGTAATGAATTAAGATATTTCCATGATGGTGCTACTATTCAACCATCTAAATGTGTTGTTGTTGGTGCTAGAAGTATTGATGACGCTGAAAAAGATAATTTAAGATATGCTGGTGTTAAGGTATTCTCTACTGAAGATATAAAAAACCGTGGAGTTAAATCTGTTATGGATGAGGCTTTCGAAATAGCTGGTTATAAAACTAATGGAGTACATGTTAGCTATGATTTAGATGTTATTGATCCAGATGTTGCTCCTGGAGTATCTGTTCCTGAACTTG